>CAKZTD010000025.1 GCA_937921595.1 uncultured Saprospiraceae bacterium | reverse complement strand
CACATCTTTTGAATCAATCGCATACATAGGAGCAATTGAAAATTCAAATTTATTAGCAGGGATTGATGTATTGTAAAAAAGTCCGCCAAGCATCAAACCATCGTAATTATTCCAGGTGGCTAATGGAGACCAATATAGACTTGTCTTTTTCGAATTTTCGATACCTGTTAAGAATTTCAACTTCACAGGTTCTATCTTTTTAAATATTCCGGAAGGCTTGACATTATTATTCCTTCTATCGATATCCAAAGTGACACGTTCCTCGTCAATGACAATCAGATCGTAATCTCCTTTTTTTAAAGAAATCGATTTCGCCCCTTCAAATCCTTCATACCATTGGGTGTGTACTATTTTACCATCCTTGATTCCTGATACTGGAAATGGCGAACGAATTTCTCCTTTGTTTTCAATTGTTATTTCATAATCTTCTTTGCTCTGAATTCCTTTTACGGCATAGTCGATATGTCCATTCGAATTGATCATTCCATCAAACAACCAACCAAGATCTTTATCCGTTCCTTTTTCAAAATGACTCCTCAAATCCTCTGGCTGTGGATGTTTGAATTCCCATTCTTTATAAAAACTTTGCATGATTCGATCAAAGGTTTCCGTCCCTAGATACATCTCTGTCATTCTAAAAAACTGTGCTGGTTTTTCATATCCGCCGAGCCAATAATTGATCGGTACAAAATCATTGGAAGGAGTCTGTGGAGCTTGATCTAAATTTCTACGAGCTTGAAAAAGATACCCCATTTCCAGTGTAGACATGTCCGTTGACTTCATTAAAAAATCTGGCGCAATTTCTATCCCATCGCCTGTATAATATTGCAAAGTATAACGGTGATCATAATAAGAATTTAATCCTTCGTCCATCCACACATGATCTCGTTCATCGAAAGCAAGGATTCCATAAAACCAATTGTGGCCGACCTCATGAGTGATTACATTGTCTAATGCTTGAGCATCCCCGCTCAAACCAATTACAGTAATCATCGGGTACTCCATTCCACCACCTGCGCTGAGTGCGCTTTGTACAGCCGAAGCTTGAGGGTAAGGATACTCCCCCACTTTTTCTGAATAGAATTTTACCGCCCGATCAACATAACTCATCGCATCTTTCCACAATTCTGTTTCTTTATTGGTAAACATTACCCAGGTATCCACTGTCTTTCCAGAAGCTAAGGTCACTGCACTTTTCTGAACATAAAATCTCTTATCTGCAAACCAAGCAAAGTCGTGAACGTTGTCCGCTTTATAGATCAACGTTTTAATTTCAGGGCTAGAATCAGGAATAGTATCTCTTATATTTCCATTTTTAAAACCATCAACTTTCGCCATGATTTCATTGGTCTCTTTTATTCTTTTTTGTAAAAAATCTTCCTCCTTTTCATTGTCTTCTAAAACGCCTGTAGAACCAACCACATAATTTTGAGGCAAAGTGATCTTCACTTCGTAATCTCCAAATTCAGAATAAAACTCTCCCATATCCAGATAAGGCATCGGATGCCAGCCATCTTTATCATAAACTGCTGGCTTTGGATACCACTGTGTCATTTGGTAAGATTGCCCTACATGGCCAAGCCTTGAAAAAGACGCTGGAATTTTTAATTTAAAAGGAGTCGTAATCATTATTCTATCTCCAGGTTTCAGAGGCTTGTTCAATTTCAATAAAGCAATATCAGGATGCGTTGGATCGTAATCCCATTCTATAGAAGTATCATCAACCATAAAATTCAATTGGGATAGATTTCCTAAATCATTATCTTTAGCAAAATAAAACTTCGTACTTCCATCCCGAAGTTTTTGTTTTGAAAAAGCAGAGGATCGATTTTTATACGCATTGGCCCAGAGGTGCATGTAAATCTCCGTGAGTTCATCAGGGGAGTTATTAACGTACTCCATTTCGATATTCCCGCTAAGCGTATGACTGACATCATTGAGCGTTACGTCCATTTTGACATTTACCTCTTGTTGGAAATAGTCCTTTTGAGCATAGCTATTGACTAGCATTCCAAAAACAAAAACAAAGGTGATTGCGATATTTTTCATTGATAAAAATTTAAGTATGAAACAGTGTACGGTATTTCTATTATTTTGCTTCGTTTTGAACGCCTGTTCTACGACAAAAAAGAGCACGATCGAAATTAGCAATAATTCAGCAGTTGTTGATAATACTTTAACAGTTGACACAAACACTTTTCCTAATTCATGGCTTGGCAATTGGGAAGGTGATTTAAACATCTTTAAAGACAATAAAATCGTTCAAACGATTCCTATGGAATTGGAAATGCTGGAGATTGACACGTCTAATAATTTTATCTGGGCCATTATCTATGGAGAAGACAAGATTAAAGGAAGGCGTGCTTATGAATTAGAAATTTTAAACGCTGAGAAGGGACAATATCGAGTTGATGAGAATAATTCTATCAAGCTGGAGACTTATCTTTTTCAAAACAAACTCCTCTCCTGGTATGAAGTCGCTGGGAGTAAAATTCTTTGCATCTATGAAAAGCAAGGAGATCAAATGATCTTTGAGATTATTTTTGGAAGTGCTGAACCGGTGAGTATTACTGGTGATCAAAAAGTTGACGGCGAGGATATTCCTGCGGTTAGAACTTTTCCTATTGGAGGATATCAGCGAGCGGTTTTGACTAGGAAGTGAGAAGCGTTTCGAAAAAATCATTATGAATTTTCTTGTTAGAATTTTGATTTCAGTGTTTTATTCAATGTTTCTTATCAAAATGAGTGAATGAGTGAATATTAGAGGAACCTTAAGTCCCAAGTTTGTTTCTTTGACATTCGGGAGAGTATTCACTCATTTACTAAATTCACTCATTCGCTCATTTCTTACATTGCCACTGACGCCTTTTCTACTTTTCCTAATTCTTTTAATAATCCAAAAGTATAAGTCTCGGTGATGTGTGCCGTAGACTTATAATCCGCATTCTCCATCAAAAGCTCATGAAGCTTTGGTAAATTATAATAAGGAACACCAGGATAAAGATGATGTTCTAAATGATAACCAACATGATGTGGTGCAATGAAAAAACGCTCAAGAAGTGAAGGCTTGACGGTACGTGTCGAATTAAGATCATTTTCATAAGCTAGTTCTCCAAAATGCTCCGCAACACTCCGAATATATTGAAACATAAAGAAGGCCGAGAAATAAGGCACTACCCAGTACAATAGATACTCCGTCCATACGCCAAAATAAGTGATCGCTCCAAACATCAATACATAAAAAATTAGCTTTTCCCATTTCGGCTCAGGTGTTGATTTTCCAGAATTTCCTCCAAAGCGTTTTAAAAACCAAAAAGCATCCATCACTCCTTGATATAATACCAAATAAGAACTCAAGGTCAATAAAAATTCAGTTCGTGTCTTAGGAAAAGTAAACGCTCGTTTTCCCAGTTTCGCTACCCAATCAGGATCTCCGTCCGTGTTTAAATGTTGGTGATGACTCAAATGGTTGGGCCGATATTTTTCAATAGAAGTAAAAATCGGATACATCGTCAAATAATTTGAAAGACGATCATTCCATACGCGATTCTTTAAAAACCGGTAATGAGTAGCGTCATGCATGAGGATCGCAAGCGCATGCATACGAGCACCTATGATCAGTACTATCAAAGGATAAAACCAAGGCGAAGCAAACTGAGTCGCCCAATATATCGTAGCAAAAATAATCAGCCAGTTTATGAGTATATGCCCTGCATGAAGAAGAGGCTTGGTTTTGAAAAGTGCTTTGAATTCGGGAGAATTTAATTGGCCACTGAGCGCCTTTGTATCATTAAATGAAATTTGCATAATTTATATGTTTTTTGAGCTAAATGAGAAACAGGTCTTTTTATTAAAAAATGATGCTTGACAAATCAACGAGCGCGACGACTCTTTCTTTGATCTATTTTTTCAAGAAAACTATTGATGTGTTCAAACCACTGCGAGAACCCTGATCGGAGCCAAATACTTTGCATGTAAGTTCTTAGATATTTAGCGCCTTGCCCTTGTAGTTCTACAGACGTCCGAGCATCCGTAGTAATCGGAATAGCTTTTAATGGAAAACCCTGGTAATAAGGCTGTACGGCATCAAGCATACATTGTACAATGGGCTTTAGTTGATCTGCCGATAAATTCTTGTCAACAATAAAATAACTTCGGTTTTCTAGAAAACTAAAATTAAGTCCAAGAGGTGCTCGACGAGCAACGACCGCAGCCACAATTTCATGAGTCTTTTGATTCACAATTTTAAATACCTTCCGGCTATAATCCATTCCGCATTTTTTGTATGCCTTTCCTAATTGAGATAGCTCTGGATCATTCGAATCCAATTCTTCAGCAAGCATAAAAACATTGCCATATTGTATTCTTACAAAATTTATAAAATCGTAATCTTTTGACTTAACTTCTTCCACTTTAAAAACACTACGCTGTCCTGTATTAATTTGGTCAAAAGGAAAATGTAAATATTCATATCTGCGTAGTGAAGATTTTTGTGGGCCTAGTTCTTTACACATTGAAGCAAATACCCGAAAGGCATAACGGTTATCTGGTCGAAACCAATTTTGACTAGAATTAACCTCAGATTTATCGTAATGATATTGCGCTCGGAGTTGAGCAGCCAACATGACTTTCAATGAAGTGATTGGATTTCCTTCTGATACTAAATGTTGAGCCATCAATCCTGTATTCCCTTGTTTAATCACACTGACTGAAGCGAAACTTTCTGCTTCTGGCGAATTGGTCATAATCCAGAGTAAGTCATCCTTACTGCTTATCAATTGATTCCAATGGTGTTTAATTTGTTCGAGGTAAGGCTCAAGGATTCTTTTTTTAGCCGGATAGGTAAATCCAATGGATTCATATTTTTCGAATAACTGACTTATTGGAATTTCATTGAAGCGAACATCGGAATGCTCCATCGCTTGTTGGGCTTTAGCTGTGTTTGTCATTTTTAAATCTTTTGGGGTTATAAAAAAATTAAGTTCCTAGACACTTTTCTGGTGAAATCTTGATTTTTAGTACCTTACTCAATGCCGTTTTTCAAAAATCGATAACAATTTAAAAACCACTAGTATATTTTACTTTTTTGAAAATGGTTACCATAAATCATCAATTTATTTTGATCAATCTCAATTCCCAGACCATTACCGATTATTGGAAAAGATCTTCCTTCTTTGTGAAATCCAATTTTTTGTAATCCGATATCGTCTTCCATGAAGAAAGAAGCATAAGATCCTTCCAGATAACGAAGGCGATGGGTTTGAGCGAAAATTCTTCCAGCGGCACTGAGAATCGTTGTTTCACCAACGTTACATCCCAACTGACAATCTACTCCATGATCAGTAGCGAAGCGATGCAAATCGGATGCAAATAAAAGACCACCTGATTTAGATAATTTTAAATTAAACATAAGTCTAGACGGCTGGAAACGCTTTGTATAATAACGAGCATCCTGTATGTTACAAACAGATTCATCTAGCATGATAGCTGATCCGACGCAGTCACTCAATTGAGGCAAGCGTTCAATCTCTGTTGCCACTAAAGGCTCTTCCACACAACTTACATTATAAGCTTCCATTTGACGAATTCGCTCAACCGCTTGTTCGTAATTCCAAGAGCGATTAGCATCTACTCGAATATCAATTTCTGTCCCTAAAATTTCACGAGCCTTTGCCAACACTTCCATGTCATTTGAAAGGCCAACCTTTACTTTTAGATGTTTGAAATTATAATCCTTAATCAAGGACAACCAAGACTCCAACTTCTCCATAGGAAGAAAAGGAAGGATAGCAGAATATTGAATTGGGAAAAAATTAGCCGTTCCAAAAAAAGTCGAAATATTGCAGCTTTTTTGTTTTCCCAACCAGTCCAGCAAAGCTATATTTATTGCAGAAACCAATGATGGCAATTGATACTGAGCTGAAATAAAGTCACAATATTCTTGGATATCATCGACCTCTTCGATCACTGGAAACACCTTGCTTTGAAGCAAGAATTTTTGAGCAATTTCAATCTGCTCCATGCTTTCTCCATTCACATAATCTCTAGGTGCTCCTTCTCCATATCCTACAATACCATCAGCAGAGCCGACCTTAACAAGAATAGATTCAGAAAATCGGCGGTTCTTTAAATTATGATCAATAGATTGAGTAAATGGTATCCGAATTCGATACCATTCGATCAGCGTTATTTTCATTTTTGGGGCTTAATGATCAATTGATCTTGTACACAATAATGTATACTTGCCTGGGTTACCACAAAATTAACGAAAGATAAAATTGAAGGAAGGGAATTATATTCCAATTTTCTAGACATATCATACATCTAGCTTATAAATTGTGAATAAATAGGCGGGGTTTAGGAAAAAATTTGCAAGTTTAGGAAACTTTCAATGTTTCCTAAACCTAAGTCCAAGTACAAAAAAACCTTGTCGAGAGAGTAGGCTCGACAAGGCAACAAGACTATGGACACCCTATGACTGTTCTTTTAGAACCTAACCCATAGATTGTTTAGATCACGATGTGACCTTTAACAAATATGCAAAAATTAGGTGGATTTACCAAGAAAACAACTTCATATCAGCTAAAACCGATCGAGCCTCCAAATTATCATAACATTATATATAAAAAATAAAAATAATTCGTTAACAATATCGACTCACATTTAAGTTGTTAGGCATGTTTTTATACTTTTGATATTCTCTTTTCTTCCCATTTCCAAGCTGTTCTCATAATATCCTCTATCCCTCTGACAGGACTCCATCCGAGTAAATTCATCGCTTTATCATTGTTAGCATAGATCGCTACGACGTCTCCCTCTCTTCTTGGAGCTATTGTGTAATTAAGTTTTTTATTAGACACTTTTTCAAAAGCTTTGATTGCTTCTATGACCGTAACCCCTTCTCCAGTACCCAAATTAAATATCTCGTAATTCGAAGAATTCTTATCTCCAAAAAGATACTGAACGGCCTTTGTATGTGCATTAGAAATGTCCATCACATGGATGTAATCTCTGACACAACTTCCATCTCGTGTATCATAATCATCACCAAAAACGACCATATTTTCTCGCTTGCCAATCGCAGTTTCTGTAATGACGGGTACTAGATTCCAAGCTGTTTTCTTAGCTTGCTCTCCAATCAAAGCCGTCTCATGCGCACCCGCCGGATTAAAATATCGAAGCATAATGGTACTCGTATTCGGATTATTCGCGGCAAAATCCTGAACGATTTGTTCTCCGATTTGCTTGGTTCGAGCATAAGGACTTTCTGCTTCTTCAAATGGAGTTTCTTCTGTAACGGGTAATTCTTTTGCATTTCCATATACCGAGCAACTTGAAGAAAAGATAAATCCTTTTACATCATATTGTTTACAACACTCCAACATATTGATCAGAGAGTTGAGATTATTTCTAAAATATTCTAAAGGCTCTGTGACCGACTCGTTGACACTTTTTAATGCAGCAAAATGAATAACGCCACTAATATCAGGATGATCTTCAAAGATTTGTTTAGTCGCTTCAAAATCACAAAGATCAAGGGTATAATTTTGAACTTTCTTACCTATGATTCTTTCAACCTCTTCCATGACATGAGGAAATGAATTCACATTATTATCTACAGAAACCACTTCAAATCCGTGATCAATCAGATCTACGATCGTATGACTTCCGATATATCCACACCCTCCGGTAACAAGTACTTTTTTATTGCTCATTATTGTGATTTTTATACGCTGGAGGTCATCCAGATAAGTTCTAACACCTTATTATATTACAAACATTAACAATATCAAATATCACGCCTTTTTCTAAAATCAACACTGTTCGGCTTTTTTTATACTTTTGCAAATGTAAGGAATGAATTAAAATAACCAATATGGATTTAAATAAAATAATGCCTGAGATCTGCAGGATCTCAGTAGAAGCTGGAAACGCCATACTAGGAGTGTATGAAGCAGGTAATGATTTAGGGGTCGAATATAAAGCCGATGATTCCCCTTTGACAAAAGCTGACCAAGCTTCCAATGAAGAAATTTGCAAGGGGCTTGATTTGCTAGACCCAAAGTTTCCGATTATTTCTGAAGAAAATAAATTATGTACTTTCGAAGAGCGAAGTCAATACGAACATTACTGGTTGATTGACCCTTTGGATGGCACGAAAGAATTTATCAAACGTAATGGAGAATTCACAGTAAACATTGCTTTGATTAAAGAACATACTCCAATTGCAGGAGTTGTTTATGTTCCGGTTACGGAAGAATTATTTTGGGCCATCAAAGGAGAAGGTTCTTTTTATAAAAAAGGAAATGAGGCGGTTAGAAAATTATCTTGCAATCCTTTTTCAAAAAAAGAATCAGGCCTGGGTATTGTTTGCTCTCGGTCTCATCTTAATGAAGCGACTTCCGAATTCATCGAACAATTTGACTCACCGAATCTCGTTTCAAAAGGAAGTTCTCTAAAGTTTACAACAATCGCAAAGGGGGAAGCGCACATCTATCCTAGACTTGCTCCAACTATGGAATGGGATACGGCTGCCGCTCAGATTGTTTTGGAAGAAGCAGGTGGAAAAGTCATACATGCGGAAACAAAAAAACCGCTTCAATATAACAAAGAAGATCTATTGAATCCGCATTTTATTGCTTACGGTAATCTTGTTGATTAATAGACTTTACTCTAAATAGTTTAGTATGGCTAAAAATTTGTCTTTTCTCCCCATTCTTCGTCACGTCCTCGCTTAATAGCAGGGCTATTATGCTGCGGGGCTCCTTGACTGGAAACAAAATCCAACTTTTTTAACTCATAAAACCATTTAGTATAAAGTCTAATGAATAAAATCTCAGCAGTCGTCATCACTAAAAATGAAGCTTCAAACATTGAGCCTTGTGTTGTTGCATTGTTGAAAGTTGCGGATGAAGTTTTGATTGTTGATTCAAAAAGCGAAGATGAGACAGTGGAAATTGCTAAAGATCTTGGAGCGAAAGTAATAGAGGTAAACTGGAAAGGATATTCTGCAACTAAAAACTTAGGCAACGAATTAGCGAAGCATGACTGGATACTTTCTATTGATGCCGACGAAGTTTTGTCTGATGAGTTAATTAATAATATCAATTCACTTAAACTAGATCATGGAAAAATTTATTCACTTGATCGCTTGACGAATTTCTGTGGTCAATGGATCAAACATAGTGGTTGGTATCCGGAATGGAAGGTTCGTCTTTTTAATAAAAAATTTACTCACTGGGAAGGCAAATTTGTACATGAGAAACTAACTCATTCTAAGTCAGTTCAAACAGAAAAAATAGAGGGCAAACTTTTTCATTATTCTTATAAAACAAAAGCTGATCATTGGAGACGAATCGAAAAGTATGCTAAGCTTTCTGCAGAAGAAATGAAGTCAAAAGGCAAGCAAAGTAATTTTATAAAATTATGGATATCACCAATCGTTCGTTTTTTGAAAACTTATTTTTTGAAACTAGGCTTTTTAGATGGTCGAAATGGCTGGTTGATTAGTGTTCGGAATGCTAAGTTAGTGCGTTTAAAATATCGGATATTGAGGGATTTGAATCGGAAAGAACTTTGAGTTATTATCTCATTCATGAATCGCCGCATGAGACAAGTTACAAACTTGTCATTATATGATTCTTTTAAGTTACAAACTCGTTCCTATCGTCTTAATCTTAAAAGAGTATTCCTTCTTTGTCGTAATTAGCAATTTATGAAAGTATTACATTTTTCATCAGCAAAAACTTGGAGAGGTGGCGAACAACAGATCGCTTACCTCTTGGTGGAACTACGTGAGCAAAGAATCGAACAGACTGTCTTTTGTGTTCAAAATTCTGCACTTGCTAGCTTTTGTAAAAAGGAAAAATTTGCTTTTGAGGTTTATAAAAAAAGAGCATCTATTGATCCTACCCCTGCATTGAAACTTTCAAGAATTATTTCTAAAAACAAAATCGATTTAATTCATATACATGATGCTCATGCTCATACCTTTGCTTGTATGGGAGCTGCTTTTTTTAATATAAAAACGCCTTTCGTTTTAAGCCGCCGAGTAGACTTTCCGATCCGAAAAAGTTTCCTTTCTCAATGGAAATATAATCATCCAAACATCAAAGCAATCCTTTGTGTTTCTGCTTTTATAAAAAAAGTCATTCAGTCAGATATTAAAGATCCTTCGATCATTCAGGTTGTACATTCCGGAGTTGATCTTTCGAAATTTCGTTTTACAAAAAACAATATCCTTCGAAAAGAATATAAAATTCCAGACTCAGATTTCTTGATCGCGAATGTAGCGGCAATCGCACCTCATAAAGATTACTTTACTTTCGTAGATACGGCTGCTTTGATTTTGAATAACCGATCAGATACTCGTTTTCTGATCATTGGCGGTGATGGTGGTGAAATGCAAAAGATTAGAAACTATATTCAAGAAAAGAATCTTGGTGACAAAATCCAACTCACCGGTTTTCGCAATGACATCCCTAAAGTTTTACCAGGAATTGACCTATTCCTTTTTACCAGCAAAGAAGAAGGCTTGGGCACTAGTTTATTGGATGCCTTGGCTTGTAAAATTCCGGTCGTCGCAACTAATGCCGGTGGTGCGCCCGAGGTGATTGAGCACATGAAAACAGGGCTTGTTGGAAATATTAAAAATGCAGAACAACTGGCTGAACATGTTTTAACTTTACTCGATAATCATGAACTTCAATCTAGCTTCATTTCAAATGGCCTTCAAAAATTAAAGAATTTTTCCACTAAAGAAACTGCAAGAAAGACTTTGGATACTTACCGAAAAACAAACGGTATATAAAAACGAATTCCCCAACAACTCGCTTTGAGAGACCAAGTGACATCCAAAAAACTCATAGAATTCCTTCAGTAAACACATATCCAGGTTTTCCTCGACCGAATCAAACCTTTTATTGTTCCCAACACAACATCTACAAGTACAACCCTTAACGAATTAAATAATTATTTAATATTTATTATTACTTTCACGCAAACGAATCTGAAATAACAAATGCGGGAAATAAACGGCTGGTCAGATCAAAAAATAATTGATAATCTAACTACAGGTGGAAAGTCAAGAGAAAATGCAGTTGACTACGTCATGAAGCAATTCATTCATTATGTCCCAACTGTAGCTAAAAAGACGGGACTCACCAGAGAGGAAGCGTTGGATATGTTTACAGATGCGATCATCATGCTGTCCGATCAGGTAGCAAAAGGGGAGTTTAAAGGAGAAAGCAAACTGAGTTCCTACTTCTATAAAATTTTTTATTTCAAATCCGTCGACCTTTTCAGAAAAAATACGACTAACAAGATAGACTACAGAGCGGAGCTTCCAGATTTGACCGACCAGGAACCTCTGGTGGCTAAAAGTATGGAAACCAATGAAGCAATAAAGGAGCTTTACAAATTCATGGATCAAATCGGTGAGCCTTGTAAACAAATACTGTTAGACTGGGGATTTTGGGGCTATAATATGACTGAGATTGCCGAACGAGTTGGACTCGAAGGAAGCAAACAAGCCAAAGATCGAAAATATAAATGTTTGCAAAAACTACGAAACCTGATGCAGTGAAATCATTTTGTTAAATGAAATATCTTAAATTATGAATCCCCTCAAAGATCGACAAGAATACATAGACCGATACCGATCAGGAGAAATTTCTGAAACAGATTTTAAACAGCGCCTTGAATCCGACTCGGAATTAAAACAGGAATTTGACTTACATCAAAAAGACCTGCAAGTCATCCGTTCGACTGCAAAACAAGAACTTAAAAAGAAAGCATTCGCTGCTTTGGAAAATCATGAAAAGAAACCGACTCCAATTTTTTCGCTAAAAAAAGCAATACAAATAGCTGCTATATTTGCTTTTGCTATAGCAGCTTTTTTCCTCTTGCAAAATGGACAAGTTCAATCAGGAAATGAATTATTTGCTAGTCATTTTGAATTACCTGATCCAGCTGGGGAACGGAATGCCAATACTCAAACAGAAATCTGGAATGAAGCGATGACCGCTTATTCCAATCAGGATTTTAAAAAGACGATTGAATTGCTTTCTCCTTTGGTGAATCAACCTAACTTTCCTTTTACCGATCGTGGAAATCTATACTTGGGATTGAGTCAATTGATGCAAGATAAAAATCAGAAAGCAGTCAACTATTTTGAGGCTATTAATGCGGAAAGCTCTTTTATTCAAGATGCAGAATGGTTTCTAGCATTGACTTTTTTAAAAATGGAAAATTTAACCGAAGCAAAAAGAACATTGCAAAAAATAGCAGATCAACCTCGTCATTTTAAATATAAAGAAGCTGTAGAAACTCTTGAACAAATCAATAAATAAAGCCAAATGCGTTTAATCATTTTCTGCTTTTTTTTATTTCATACGATCAATCCATTAGCTAGCCAAAGTGCTCCTCTCGATTCATTGGGACTAAAACTAGAACAAGAAGGAGATCAACTTTATAACCAAGGAAAGTTTTCTCTCGCCATAGAAAAATATAAATCCTCCACTCAAATATTTGAAAAAGAGAAAAACTGGGAGCGGTATATTACAGATCAAATAAGTATAATGGAATGCTATTTTTACCTAGCCAATTCCAATGAAATATTTACATTGATGAAACCCGTCCAAGAGCAATGTGCGCTACATTTGGGAGAGCAGCATTTACTAATGGGAGAGTTATTTTATTTGTTTGCCAAAATAGACCACAGATTTAGAAATGCGGAACAAATACCTCATCTAACCTCTAAAGCTTTGGACATCCTAAAAAAAGATAAGGGAGATAACAGAAAGTCGATTGCTGGATGTTATAATGTCTTCGCTATGTATTGGATGAGAAAAAAAGATTATGAGCAGGCTTTAAATTATTATGATCAAGCTTTAAATATTAAAATTGAAGCCTTTGGAAAGAACGATCGGTCGGTTGGTATTACCTTAAATAATATTGGAAACGTTTATTATTTATTAGACGATAACAGCAAAGCAACTGCATACTATCAAAAAGCATTAAAGATTAAAATCCAGCAACTTGGCGATCAACACCCAAGGGTGGCCGACACCTATTTTAATATCGGTAGCGTTTATGTTAGGGATGAGAATTATGACAAGGCCATTGATTTTTTTGAAAAGGCACTGGCCATTAATCAAGCAAACGAAGAAGATCAGAATCGAAAACTAGCTCACACTTTAACCTCTTTAAGTGAAGCATACTTTCATAAAAATGAATTTGAACTTGCTGTAAAATATGGCAACCAAGCGATTGATTATTATAATAAATCAAAAGAAAATCCGATTTATGCCGCTACTGCTTATCAGAATTTAGGGACGATTTACCAATCAGCAAAAAAATATGAGCAAGCGCTTCCTTATTATCAAAAAGCTTTGGAAATGCTTTCCCCTCTTCCGATGGAAGAAACCCCATTCGACAACCCGACAATAGAAAAATATTTTGTGTCCCAGCGATTGTTCCAAGTCCTAAGAGAAAAAATGTCAACACTCAACGCCTGGAATAAAGAAACTCCGGAAGTCTTTAAATTAAAAGCAGCCCTGAATACTGCCGAAGCATTAATTCAAACCATCATTTTCACGCAACAGGACATCGAATCCGAAAATTCTAAATTTCTTTTTTCAGAAGATTCAAGGTCAGTTTTTGAAAAAGCATTGAGCTTCTGTTTAGCGCTTTTTGAAAAAACGGGTGATTCGATCTACAATGAAAAAGCATTGGAAATTTACGAACAGAGCAAAGCATTTTTATTGAGAGATATTTTACAAAATGAACGAGCCAAAAGTCTAGCTGAAATCCCCGACAGCATAAGACAACAAGTGGGTTCTTTGAAAAAGGAATTAAATGAAATCGTTTTTCAAATAAAAGAAGCTTTCGATGCTTCCCAAAAAAGTGAATTGGAAAATATGCTTTTTGAAAAAAATCGAGTATATCAATCCAATGTAAATGAACTCGAAGAAAACTTCCCGAAGTACTTTCAAATAAAAAATGAATTGGCCGAATTTAAGCTTTCGGACATTCAGCAAAATATAAAAGATGAGGAAGCAGTCTTTGCGTGGTTTACAGGCGAAACTCAATTATTCTTTTTTAAAATAACGAATGATCGGATTGATTTTAAACGATTGGAAAAACCCGAGGATTTTAAAATTTCCATCTCCACCTTTTCTAAAATGCTAAATGACAACCTTTTAGCCAGCAAAAAAGGAAATTCCAAACAACTGTATTTAGATTTTATCCGTCAGTCAAAATCTATTTTCCAAGAAATTTTTCCAGCAGAAATATCAATCCCAAAGTCGGTGGTTTTAATTCCTGATGGCATTTTAAATTTGATTCCTTTTGAAATACTGTTGACTGATGATTCCCAAAAAACGACTGAAATCGATTATAGCATTTTACCTTATTTATTAAAAAAAGCCAGCGTCAGATATGCTTATGCCCCTTCCTTTTTATTAAATGATGTGACCAAAAACGAATCGACCAAAGATGAAATTTTAGCCTTTGCACCTACCTACACTTCAAATGACAATTCACCTTTGTCAATGCGATCTGGCTTCTCGCCTTTGGAATTTGCTCAAAAAGAAATCAAAAATCTAGGTAAAATATTTTCCACAAAAACCATGACTGGTGTTTCTGCGACAGAAGACAATTTTAAAAATCTAGCGCAGCAATATCGTTTATTGCACCTAGCCATGCATGCTTTTACTGACGATGAAAACCCTTCTTTTTCAGGTTTAATTTTTCCTGGAAATTCCGCAGAACAACAAGAGGAAATACTTTATGCCTACGAGATCGCCAATATGAAATTGTCTTCCGACTTAGTGGTATTGAGTGCCTGCAATACAGGTTCCGGAAAACAGGTTGCAGGCGAAGGGCCAATTAGTTTAGCTCGATCTTTCCGACAGGCAGGTTGTCCCAACATCGTCCAAAGTCTTTGGCAAGCCGATGATCAAACTACTTCCATTTTGATGGACTCCTTTTACAAAAACCTAAAAGCTGGAAAAGGAAAAGCCGAAGCCTTACGACTCGCCAAATTATCCTACCTCGATCAGAGTAGAAAAAACTTTCCTCACTATTGGGCCGCCTTCGTCTTGACTGGTGACAATGAAGGGATTACTTTGGAAAATCAAAATCTTTTATGGTGGGCCTTAGGGCTTGCCTTGTTAGCTTTTCTTGGTTTTATTTCTATAAAAATAAACACTAAACACTGATAGCCTCATTCTTATACATTAACCAAAAAACTCCTTTCTCTTTTGCATTATTCCTTTCTTTCCCAATTTTTATTTTAAAACAGATCGCCCCCGTTGGCGACTTTCGTTTTTTAATACAACCCCATCACTTGTTCCCTATATCAATAATGATAAAAATAAGCTTGCCTTGTTTCTCGTATTCGTAACTTGCGCCCAATGAATAAAAAAACTACCCACAGCATATCTGAATTGGAGTTCATTGCCTTAATGGCTTTTTTAATGTCTAATGTCGCCTTGTCCATAGATGGCATTCTCCCCGCATTGACCAATATCGGTCAATCGCTCAAGCATACAAATAGTACAGATTTGCAATCGATCATTACGATGATCTTTTTGGGATTGGGCATAGGCCAACTCTTTTTTGGAACCCTATCGGATAGCCTGGGTAGAAAACCTGTTGTGTATCTTGGAGTAGCGACTTTTATGGTGGCCAGTGTTGTTATCGTAACGGCCACTAGTTTGGAAATAATGTTGGTGGGCAGGTTTTTCCAAGGCGTCGGACTTTCTGCTCCAAGAAGTGTAAGTATTTCTATCATCAGAGATTTATACAGCGGTAATTATATGGCGAGAATCATGTCATTTATCGCCGTCATTTTTATTTTGGTGCCTATGCTTGCACCTATTTCAGGGCAGTTGATTCTAGAATTTTTTAACTGGCAGGCCATCTTTTATTTTCAAATGGGTTTTACTTTTCTCACCATAATCTGGTTTGGTTTAAGGCAAAAAGAAACCCTGAAAGAAAGCAATAGAATAAAACTGACTAAACACTTATTTATCGACGGGGTAAAGATATTTTTTGGGTTTAAAGAAACGGTTATCTATACCTTGATTTCTGGTTTCATGACGGGTAGTTTTATGGTCTATTTAAGTTCTTCCAAACAAATATTTCAAGATCAATATGGTTTGGTCGAGGAATTTGTTTACATCTTTGCAGGCCTTTCTTTTTTCCTAGGGCTGTCTACATTTTTTAATGGTTCCTTGGTGTTGAAATATGGAATGAAAAAATTAGCAAGCTTCGCCTTATATTTTTTCACCTTTTCGTCTTTGGTTTATACTATTTTATTTTTTTATGCTGAAAATCCGAACCTGTATATTCTATTGTTATTTATTAGTGTACAGTTCGGTTGCATCGGATTTATC
This sequence comes from uncultured Saprospiraceae bacterium, assembly GCA_937921595.1. Classification (GTDB taxonomy): domain Bacteria; phylum Bacteroidota; class Bacteroidia; order Chitinophagales; family Saprospiraceae; genus JAHDHW01. The sequence continues at coordinate 17,977 of CAKZTD010000025.1, read as the reverse complement.
TTTGGAAACATTAGGGCTTTAGCGATGCAACCCATTGGGCATATAGCAGGGATTGGTGCGTCTTTAAATGGAGCTATTTCTACGATAATGGCCGTTCCAATCGCTATGTTAGTTGGTCATTTTATAAACCAAACTGCCTTGCCTTTGTTTATTGGATTTTTAGCTTGCGGTGGGAGTTCGATTCTTCTTCTATTCGTTTTAGAAAAAATTAAAAAGCCAATTCCTGATATTGAGCTTGATTAAAATTATTTAGAATATAATTCCTTAGTTTTCTATAAGACCATTGGAATCCTTAATTAGTTCTCCGCAACATCAAATTTCGTCAATTTTTTATGCTTACGATTATCGATTATGAATGACCACCAAATGTTTATACCTCACAAGTCAATTGTTTAGCTACCTTTAATCTTATTTCCAAAGCATTAGCACTTGGACGAAATCATTTGACTAAAACTAAGAAAACTAATGTTAGAAATTATTAGAAGCTGGATACTAGACCAGGGTTTGGAATTATCCACGGCAGACATTCTAGCACGATGTTTAATTTTTGTTTTGATTATTTTTTTAAGCCTTGTTGCTAACTTCATCGCAAAACATTTTATTCTGAGGGGAGTGACTGCTATTGTTAGCCGGACCAAAACACAATGGGATGATGTTATCCTTCGTAAAAAAGTATTTAATCGCCTTGCTCATCTGGCTCCAGCCATGGTCATTTACGTATTTATTTCCATCCCTCTAGAAGGTTATGGTTTGGCTATTTCTTTGATTAGTGGTGCCGCTGTAATCTATATGATTGCTATGGGGATCCTTGCACTTAATGCTTTCCTAAATGCTTCCTTGGATATTTACAACACCTATGAGGTTTCAAATAGAATTCCGATAAAGGGGTTTGTCCAAGTTTTTAAAATAATCATTTATTTCATTAGTGGCATTTTTATCATTTCCATTCTACTGAATAAAACACCGGTCTATTTATTCAGTAGCCTGGGGGCGCTTACTGCAGTATTGATGTTTATTTTTAAGGATGCTATTTTGGGGTTTGTAGCCGGTATACAATTATCTGCCAATCAAATGGTTGCTAATGGTGACTGGATTTCAATGCCCAAATATGGCGCAGATGGTGATATTATTGAAATAGCTTTAACGACAGTTAAAGTGCAAAATTGGGATAAAACAATTACTACAATTCCGACTTATGCATTAATTACCGAATCATTTAAAAATTGGCGCGGTATGGATGAATCAGGAGGAAGGAGGATCAAACGATCCATTAATATTGATATAAACACCATTCAATTTTGTACCGAAGAAATGCTCAACCGATTTGGCAAAATCCAGTATATCTCCAACTATATTGAAAAAATGAAAAAGGAGATGGACGTATATAATGAACAGGAACTGGTTGATGAATCTAACCTTGTTAACGGAAGAAGGATGACCAACATTGGAACATTTCGTGCCTACATTGAAACTTATTTAAGAAGTCAACCGATGATCAACCAAGAAATGACTTTTTTGGTAAGACAATTAGCTCCAACAGAACATGGCTTGCCCATCGAGATTTATGTATTTAGTAAAGACAAAGAATGGGTAAAATATGAAAGTATTCAGGCAAATATCTTTGATCATATTTTAGCTGTGGTTTCGGAATTTGATTTGCAGGTATATCAAGATCCTAGTGGTAGGGATTTCAATAAATTGATCCGTTAATGGTACCAATTTTTCGAATATGTATTCCAGTAAAATAAAATGATTTTATATTAATATAGCCCCTTGTCAAAAAAGACTACAAACCCTGCTGGTCCAAAGCTCGTTGAGCTAATTCCAAAAAACCAGTCGTACTCAATGCTCCATCATTTCTAACAATCTCTCGGCCTTTATCATCCAAAAAAATCAAAGTTGGAAAAACCTGTACATTATAAATAACGGTCAAATCAGGGCCATTCCCTTTTTCAGCGTCGACCTTATAACTGATCATTTTAGTATCCAATAATTCTTCAACAGAAGTATCGGTATACACTTCTTCATCCATTATTTTACAAGGTGCACACCAAGTGGTATACATATCCAAGAAAACAATTTTACCACTAGACTGGGCATCTTCAAGAACACTAGTTAGCGTCTTGGACTTTACAAAATCTACTCCCTTTTGAGAGATAGGCTTAGAACCTGTCGCTTTTTTAGAACCATTACAATGGAGTAAGGTAAAAGGAAGAAGAAATATGAGGAGGATTGTTAGATGCTTCATGGTATTCTGATTTCGTGTATTAAATACAAAAGTAATAAAATTCACGGTGCTTTAAATAAAAGACTTTTATTGACGTAATTATTGTATTCTTCTAGGCGAATTAAGAAAAGATTAATAGGTGAAGCAATTTTGGTTAACATAGAGCTACCTCTCTCAGTTAAACTGATTTATCCTTTATCAAAGTAAAGCCTAATCTTCTTCGCTGCAGACTGCCCTACTATTGCTACTATCTCCTCTGTGCTTGCTGCTTTCATTTTTTTGACAGACTTGAAATGAGTGAGTAATTTCTCGGCGGTCTTTTCACCGATCCCGGGGATATTAGTTATTTCTGAAGTTGTAAAATCTTTGGAACGTTGATCCCTATGAAAGTTAATGGCAAAGCGGTGTGCTTCGTTTCGAGCTTGTTGAATCAGTTTGAGTGATTCTGATTTTTTATTAATATAAAGCGGAATAGAATCGTTGGCAAAAAATATTTCTTCGAGTCTTTTAGCAATACCGATGACCGTGACCTGATCGAGAATACCAAGCAATTCGAGGCTTTTTACAGATGAACTTAATTGTCCTTTTCCACCATCAATGATAATCAATTGAGGAAGTGATTCGCCTTCATCTAGCATTCTCCGATATCGACGATGAACGACTTCTTCCATCGATGCAAAATCATCAGGGCCAACAACGGTTTTTATTTTAAAATGACGATAATCTCTTTTCGCAGGCTTGGCATTTTTAAAAACGACACAGGAGGCTACTGGATTAGAACCTTGAATATTGGAATTATCAAAACATTCTATATGCATAGGAAGATCTTTCATACTAAGATCTGTCTGAAGCGTTCTCAGAATTCGCTCCGCATGCGTTTGTTTACTCTGATGCTTGATCTCTTCTTTTTTCTTTTGTAGCAAATAGTATTTTACATTCTTTTCGGAAAGTTCTAACAGGCTCTTTTTATCGCCTCGCTGTGGAATTGTAATCGTGATATCAGCTTCCAGAAGTTGAACTTTCTCTGCTAGAATAATTTCTTTGGTAATGCTATTGAATTTCTTACGAATTTCCGGAATGGCAAATTCCAATAAATCTTTTTCATCTTCATCAAGATTCTTGGTCATCTCTTGTGTGTAGGTGTTGATCACTGCACCGTTGATGACTTTCAGGTAATTAACATAAGCCGTTTTTTCATCCGTAGCAATAGAAAAAATATCGAGATCGCGATGATTCACACTGACCACAGTGGACTTACCCTGATAGTCTACAAAAGCATCTAATTTCTCTTTTGCTTTTTGAGCTCTTTCAAATTTTAGATTCTCCGCTTGTTTTTGCATCTCTTGTTTGAGGTGCTGTTTTACTGCAGCAAAATTTCCACGAAGCATGTTTTTGATCTGATCGATTTTATTGTTATAATCCTCTTCTGCTTCGAGACCGACACAAGGGCCTTCACAATTTTTTATATGATATTCAAGACAGACTTTAAATTTTTTCCTTTCGATATTTTCTGCTGACAAATTGAAATTGCAGGTCCGAAGCTGGAACAAATTTTTAATCAGGTCAAGGATTATTTTTACTCGATGCTTTGACATGTATGGACCAAAATAAGTAGAGCCGTCTTTGATCACTCGTCTGGTTAAAAACACTCTTGGAAAGCGTTCTTTTTTGATGCAGATATAGGAATAGTTCTTCCCATCCTTTAGCATCACATTATATCTCGGTTGAAACTTTTTGATTAAAGTACTTTCGAGGAGCAATGCATCTGTCTCTGTTTCTACAATCGTATATTCAAAATGATGAGCATTGCGGACCATGGTTTTGGTCTTTCCTGATTGGTGTTTAGTACTACCAAAATAAGAGGCAAGTCTATTTTTTAAATTCTTGGCTTTACCGACATAGATAATGGTACCTTCTGGATCGATGAATTTATAGATCCCAGGTTGCTTAGGTAAAGTGGAAGATATTTTTTGATAGTCTTCAGTCTTCATTTATGTAAAAGTATTTAATTCAAATCATCTAGCTTTTCTAATAGCCATTCTTCTTCTGCGATAACCTTTTTATTTTTCACTCTGGCAATCAATCGACCAATACGATCAGCATTACCTATTGTTTTAGGAGAATTTATTTGCCTTACAACATCTGCAAAATGATTATTCCCTAATTTTTGCAATTTAGTCAATTTAGATTTTGAAATCCGAAAAATATAGATTTTAAAAGCATCTAATTTGGGATCAAGTAACAGCGATTTAATTTCATAATAAATTTTGATTTCTAAACGTCTAGCTGCAATCTGATAATACCAATCTTCGTAAGTTTCAGAAAGATAACGCAAGGCTTCATCATAAGATTTTTTTGCAAAGTAATAACTTGCTAAATTAAAATGATAAACTTCTTTCTTATGTTTAGTCCCAACGAGTTTATTTTTATATTTTTCTAAAAAACTATAAACCCAATCTATTTTTTTCAGCTTCAAACCTAAGACCACAATGTTTTTAATCGTACTTGGCAACAGGCCATCATTATAATAAAGAAACCCTTCTTCCAAATGTTTTTCATATAAATCAAAAGACAATTGAAGGTATTCCCGATTTCCTTCATTATAAAAACGTACACTATAATTACGACAAAGGGCTTGCATTGCTTTTAACTGTTCAAGAGGGATTTCATTTTTGTATTCTTCAATCAGTTCGTTTAGTTCTTTAACTACACTTTTACCTTCTGTGTTTTGTAAAAGCTGAAGCGCCAAATCATATACTTTAATTAATGGAATATTAAGATATTTTTGCTTTTTCAATAATAAAAAATCCTCTAGGTCAATTAGATTTTCATCTACACTTAAGGGTACATGATGTTTATCTTGAGAAAGTAATCTACTGCTATATTCCTGTTTTGCTAGGATATAAAAAATATCTAAATTCCTAAGTGTTGACGGTAGGTTTAAATCTTTTTGGCGAGTATTGTAAAAAGACTCATATTCAGAATATTCTTTTGCAATTAGATATTCATTAAAAAAAAAGTTCTTATCCTTCTTTTTAATACTATCCTGTCTTTTACGAATCTGTTTTAAGGTACGTTGAAAAGATTTGTCTAATTTTTTTTGTCGATAAAATCCTGCTAATTTTAATTCATCATGAATAGCCTCTTTACTTTTCTGAGTATAACTTTCTACGACAAACCGTTTGATCGTTTGATACAAAAGCGTCATGATTTTTTCCAATTTTCCTTTTACATAATCCTCATTTGGAAATAAGTTTTTATAAATATTTTCTTTAACTAAAACTTCTTCATTAAACCCAGGAAATAGAGTCGCCAAATATTTAAATAACGGGTAAATACGTTTAACCACCTTTTCTTCTACAAAAAAAGGAGAACGCAAAAAAGAATCAAGTTGCTTTAATTCTTCTTTATTGAGAACTTTAATAAGTTCAATTAATTTACTTGATCGCATTTTTATTAATTAAATAAATGTCTTTAAGTTGCTTTAAATGCGGAAAAAAGAAAAAAAATTGTAATGGTTTTTCCATTAAATATAAGTCAACTTTATTAATTAATAAATTACATAGAATCATCAACAAAATATTATTTTTAATCATACTAGATTTTTCAACACAACTTCCTTTTAGTCAATTGTTTATAAAAACCCAGCCTATCAAAACAGTTTACTAAATTAAACAAACTTCACTTTATTATGTATACTACTAAATCCCTACTTTCATTTATCGTTCTATTATTATTTTCTAACATTCCTTTATTTGCTCAGGCACCTTTTATACTAGAACCGGAAAATATAAACGAGGTACTAGAACATATAGAAGAAGCATATGGCTCACAAATTGAAATCAACCTTGACGAAATCAATGTTTTTTTAACTGAAGCAATTAACGCAAATAATTATAGTGGAAACTGTCAAACACCTGAAACAAATATCGTAGAATACAACCCGGAACTCATCGCTTTTGAATGGGACACTCCATTAGATGATGTCATTTATTTTGAACACCGTTCACTTGATCTTTATACAGGAGCTACCGAGTATGGTATAACCGATGAAGGTTATGCGGAATACAATATCTCTTCGGGGTTTTACTTGTTCCTTTTCAATAGTGTTTGTCCGAACCAAAAAGTAAGCAAAGCCAATATCATTATTGTCGATAAAGATGTTATGCTGAACGGTCCACCAGAATTACAATCCTGTAATTGCAAAACACCAATTCAGATTTCGCTAACAAAGTCTCCTGCTCCTCCTGGCTCTCCTTGGCCAATACTTGGATATGCTCAATTCAGTTTTCCGAATACCCCATCTTGCGCAATCACCAAATACATCATTGACATTGATGATGTAACTACTTCTTATGAGGCTTCTGCATTTTTTGTCCACGAGTCTAATACTAGTCCACAAAACATATACATCCATCCTCTTTGTAGTAACAATTTAAATTTGATTTCAGGAACAAGCTTATACGCTGGCGATCCTGGAAAATACCATTTAGAATTTAATAGTAATATAAGAATAAACATAGAAGACCCTGATATTATGGCTTCTGGAAAGATTGAACTTACTAGGTGTAAATGTAGGAGAACAAGAATATTTGAAGAACAAGTTTTTAAAAAACGTTTCGAATCTAAAGTTTTAAAATACCAAAATCCAGTTAAAGATGATTTAACTATTGATGTTACTTTAGCTCAATCAGGTAGCATCAAACTCCAGTTATTAGATCTTTTCGGAAAACCTATTAGCAACATTGTTTTAAATAATCGGGAACAAGGAATACACCAAATCAAAATCCCAATGTCACACCTAGCCTCAGGTATTTACACTTGTACTATAGAACACAACAACCATCCCGAAACGATAAAAATAATAAAAATTAAATAATTTCATTTTATAATTTCATTTCCCCAGCTCCTTATCACTTATGTGAAAAGGAGTTTTTTTTATTTTAAAAAATCTAGGAACTTTCATAAAAAGAATTTCAAAAAAAAACTGTAATGGTTTAAAGTAGAAAAGGAACCTACCTTTGAATCAGCAACGATAACCGGTTTTCATGCTTTGAAGTTTTATGGCTATTTGACGAATGTATTTCATAAATGGTTTGTGATATTCTAAATAACGCAAAACCTGATTCATCCTCATTTATCCAAGAACCAAACCTTATTAATAAATGATTCTTTTACAGATTATATTTTTCAGCTAAATAGATAAAAATGCTCTTCCAAATCAATCAGGAGTCTTAATTATTGCTTGACATAATTATTGTATAAGAACAAAAAAATCAATCATGAAAAACAAATTATTACTAGCACTTATTTGCTGCTTTATTTCGTTTTCCCTTACAGCACAAACATTCAACAACAGTTATACCGTTAATGAACAAACTTATAGCTCACAAGAAAGTATGGTTATCGACGAAGATGGCTCTTCAGTTACTGTTCATACCATCAGAGAATATCAAAACAGTCCTGTTTATGATGCCCGAGTTGTAAAAGTTGATGATCAAGGAAATGTACTTTGGTCCAAGCAATTTGGATTACCAGATACTGATGATCGCGCAAATGGCATTTGCAAAACTGATGATGATGGTTACCTTATTGTTGGTGTTCGCAAAGACAGTGAACTTGGATATGGATGTTGGGTTTTCCGTATTGACAACAACGGAAATCTAATGTGGTCCCGATGGTATAGCGACCCGAATCTTTCAGTGAGTGAAGGTTATGTAGCTACCCGAACCTATGAAGGAAATGAAACCTACATGGTAGTTGGAACGGCAAGTCAACCTCGAAGAATTTTTGCAATGAAGATGGACCCCAATGGTAATCTTTATTGGTCTCATCAATATTACAAACCATCTCTAGTCGACTCTAAATATGACTATGTTACTTCTATGGTTGAGGACAAAGAAAGGGGAGGTTATATAATTGCAGGTACGGAGCATGATTATTATACGACTGGTTCTTCTACACTTGATCTTTTTACTTTTGGAATTGGTATCAACGGAAATATTATCCGACAGTATAAGAAATACGATCTCGATCTTGGAGACAATGAAAACAATCCACATATTATTCGCGATTTTGATAACGATGGATTCGCAATGGCTTTTGGAACTCGAGCTGGCGGAGTACAAAGTGGGACGGTATCTTTTATATCAACTATGTTGTTAAAATATAATCTAAGCCCTATTGCTGCTAATCTTTATGCTTCTCCTAATGCTTACGAAAGTCATGCAAACTCAATCTATGTAGATCCTCATGGTTATTATGATTTGGGGTGTTTTATTTACGATGGCTACGAAGGCAATCCAAATGGTGTAAGAAATGCATCTTTCCTTCGCATTAAACCAAATGGCAATACGGTAAATTATTTTCGTTATAATTTAGAGCAAGATCAGACTTGTACTTTTATGGCTCAGGACTTTACTGGTACACATGAAAATTATGTTTTAAAAACAGATCATCGAGCGAATGGTATTTGGAGTATTGGTTTGATCAGAACTGAATTAAATGGAGAAACAGATTGTGCAGAGGACGAACCGATTAAGAAATATCCATCTGGCGTTCATTTCTGGAAACAAAAATATGACGTATATAGTTTTGCAGAAGAAGCTGAATCCAATGTTGAAGAATGGCATAATGAACCAGAAACCATTCCTTGTGATGAATTAAATTTTGATAATTCTGATTCACCGGAGTTAAGTATTTTACCTCCTGTTGAAGACATCCTGATAGAACCATCTACCATCAATACAGAATTAAGAGATCATGAACTTATTGCTTATCCAAATCTCTTACATAAAAATGCAGCGAATGTTACCTTAAAATATTTAAGTAATATGGATGCGAATCTAGATCTTTTAGTCTATAATGTGCAAGGTCAGTTGATTTACAAAACTGAACAAATTGTAACGAATGGGACCAATACATTCTCCATCAATTCGATCAATTTCCATAGTGGTATGAATACGATTGTGCTTTTACAAAACAATCAACAAATTTCAAGCGTAAGAGTTATGAAGTTGTAAATGATTAATCAATATTAAAAAGCTTTAGTGTCAAACAAAATAGCCAGGTATTCAATTGAGAATACCTGGCTTATTTTTTATTTATGTCATCAAACTTTTTCAAGTTTAAATCTCTTAATTATCGTACGTCGGTGAACCTAATTTCCAAACTACTGATTTCTTCTTATTTATCAACATCAAATTCGATGCTGTCGCCTGCCTGAAGTTTATCTTTATCACTCGCATCTGTCGTTAGTTCCTTCACGCCAATTAATTTCTGATCAATCAATTTATTTCCGATTGCTTTCCATCCTTTGACATCGATAAAACCAGCTACTTCTAGTTCCCAATCTGTCTTCTTGGATTTCAATTTTGTACTATAAGTAATTACCGGATTTTCCTTGATGCTGGCGAAATAAAGTTTCGAATTTTTATGCTCTGTCAAGAAATTGAATTTTTGATTATTGGTTGTTGTTTCGACCTGAAATCGTTTTACAACCGTACAAGATTTAGCTCCTTCAAAATACACCGCAGTAATGACGGTCTGTTCGTCAAACTTACTAATAGAACAGAGTTCCTTAGGATCAAACTTGCGCATCATATCCAAGTCCGCTACCTCGTAAGATCCATCTTTATAAACAGCCAAGATACTAGTTCCGGTATCAAAGTCTCCGAGGAAAAGTCCACGTTCTTCTGTGTTTAATTTCCCACTCACCTCATCCATCCAGATTTTGATTGCTCCAAGCGTTGACTTACCTACTTCCAATTGGGTTACTTTCCGTATTGGATATTTCGTCGCAATATTCCCTTGTGAAGCCCTACCTTTAATTGCGATCCAATCAAAATCGAACTCAAATATTTTTTTATGTGCTTTACATCCTTGAGACAATTGGACGCTCACCGTTTCCGATTCTCCGTTTGGATTTGCAGTAAAGTAATGCACCTTTGTACCTTTCGCTCCTTTTCCTAGATCATATACTTTATCTCTGGTGATGGCTTTTACATTGAAACGCTTAGCATAAGATTTCCCTGATTTTCCATCAACATAAATCATATTGTAAGTCGTACGCTCATCTCCTTTTTTCCAAACAGCAATGTGAATAATGTCCTTATCAATAAAAACTTTATCTGCCATTCTCACGACTTTAAAAGTTCCATTTTTACAAAAAGCAATAATGTCATCAATGTCAGAACAATCACTTACGAATTCATCTTTTTTCAATCCAGAACCAAGGAATCCACTTTTTCGATCAACGTAAAGTTTAGTGTTGTTTTGAACAACGTGCCTCACTTCAATATTGTCAAACTCTTCGATCTTCGTTCTTCGTTCTTTTCCTTTCCCATACTTTTTCAAAAGGTTTTCATAGTAAGCAATCGCATACGCTGTTAGATTATTTAGATGATGCTTTACTTCTTTTAATTCCTCTTCCAGTTTCGCGATGATCTCATCTGCTTTGAAAGAGTTGTATTTTGAAATCCTTTTGATCTTGATTTCGGTCAGTCTTGTAATATCTTCTTCTGTAACATCCCGAAGTAACTTAATTCGCTTATCTCCTTTCTTCGCTTTATCTTTTGGAGTAGACACATATTTCTCCAACTCCTTGTCGATTGTTTTGATAACAGCTTCCCAAGTTTCACACTCCTCAATCTCTCGATAGATTCTATTTTTAATAAAAATCTTTTCAAGGCTAGAAAAATGTAATTTCTCCTCCAATTCTCCTTTTCGAATTTCCAACTCCATCCGTAGCAACTCTTTTGTGAGCTCCGTACAGGTTTTGAGCATATCGGTGATCTTTAAAAAATGCGGTTTATCTTCAATGATCACACAAGCATTTGGAGATATTGAAACTTCACAATTCGTAAAAGCATAAAGCGCATCGATGGTTACATCTGGTGAAATTCCTGGGGCAAGATCAATCAACACCTCTACATCTTTTGCCGTATTATCAACGACCTTTTTTATTTTGATTTTTCCTTTATCATTTGCTTTTAAAATACTCTCAATTAAAGAGGTGGTCGTCACCGCATAAGGTAACTCACGAATAACCAGAGTATTTTTATCTACTTTTTCGATTTTGGCTCTTACCCTAACCTTTCCACCACGCTTCCCACCATTATAATTGGTAACATCAATAGAACCTCCATTTTGAAAATCCGGATAAATCTGAACATATTTATCTTGAAGAATTTTTATAGAAGCCCTGATTAATTCAATAAAGTTATGAGGAAGAATTTTTGTTGATAAACCAACGGCGATTCCATCTGCTCCTTGAGCAAGTAATAATGGAAACTTCATTGGCAAATTGATTGGTTCTTTTTTTCGACCATCATAAGTCACTTGCCAATCTGTAGTCTGTGCATTAAAGGCAACATCTAAAGCAAACTTAGTTAGTCTCGCTTCAATATATCTAGGTGCAGCAGAACGGTCACCAGTTCGGTTATCTCCCCAGTTTCCTTGGCAGTCAATCAGCAAATCTTTTTGACCAAGATTCACTAAGGCATCTCCAATCGCCGCATCACCATGCGGGTGATACTGCATTGTCTGTCCAATGATATTTGCGACTTTATGGTATCGTCCATCATCCATTTCTTTCATGGAATGAAGGATTCTTCTTTGTACTGGCTTTAGTCCATCTTCGATAGATGGGACCGCTCGCTCAAGGATTACATAAGATGCATAATCCAGAAAATATTCTTTATACATTCCTGAAAGCGTGACCACATTATCATCTGCTTTGTCATTCCCAGGAAAAGGCCCATTTTTTCCGTTACTCATTTACTTTATGGATTTATTGGTAAGAAAGCCCTCGGTCAAAAAAATATAGCTCATGACCAAACACTTAGTGTTTCATCGGCAAAAATACTCAAAATGCTTCAAATTGGAGTGTAAAGATAGGTAAAAAGTTTTAAATATTAACTTTTTGTTTTTAAAAATACAATTATTTGTTTTAAAAACAAGCGCTTCTTTCTTCTCCTAAAGTTTAACAAGTAGATATTTAACACGAGATCATAAGATTAGTCTATTGTTCGCTTGTTAAATATCTACTTCATTCACTTGTCTAAATCCCAATCGGCCCAAGTTCTACACCTTCTGAGTAAGCGACTTTAATTCCGGCTCGGCTAAAAGCTTCTTTGATTTTACTATTGGCCTCAAAAGTTACTGCCCAATAATCTTCAGGTTTTATAAAAGGCCGGACACTTAAAATAACATTGTGGCTATCGTAAGATTCAATACCTACTACTGGAGGTGGGTCCTGCATAATGTTAGGCATTTCATATAATGCACTAAGGATAACTTGCTTTACTTTTGGAAAACTCTCTTCGTACGGCATAGAAACAGCGAGCTCAAGATGAATATGTCCTTTGGCAGAGAAGTTAGTAATCACTCCTTCCGTTACTTGTCCATTAGGAACGATATGTGTTTTCATGCCTGGCGTAACGATAGAGGTATTAAAAATTTGAATACTTTCTACTTTTCCAAATTTCTCACTCACCTCTACATAATCCCCTACTTTATATGGTTTAAAAACCATGATCATGATCCCTGAAGCAAAATTGCCTAGACTTCCCTGAAGTGCCATACCTACTGCAAATCCTACCGCAGCAAGTACTGCCACTAGTGAGCCCATTTCAAAACCTATAACTCCTGCAGCAATTAACAGGATCGCTACTTTAAGAGCCATATTCACTAATGAAGAAAGAAATGAAATGACTTCAGGGGCCATTTTAGCCTTCTCCAAGCTGAAATCAAAAATTTTGCTTAGCTTTTTGATCAACCAAAACCCTATTATTAGAATAAAGATGGCTAATAATAGTTTTGGCGCAAAAGCTACTGCCCAATCTGTAAATTCGCCCATATACTTGGCGAGTTTATCCGTTTCACTTAAGACGGTATTTGCCTTTTCTTGACTTTGTTCTTTCATTTTGTTTGTTGTTTCTTCCGCTAAAATAGTTCCTTTCAATGAAAACTAAACACTGTTCGTCCTCCAATTTTCGCCTTTTGTAGCCAATAATTATATCCGAAGGTCAGTTTATCCATAAGAATACAAAGCTTATCTATTTAAATCAACTTTGTATTTATGGTTTAAAACACTTCAATAGCAGCGGAATCAAGCTTTAATGCGTTTATAATACCAAAGCGTTAAACTTAAAACCCGTTGGTCAATTATGTTGGAAACCACAGCTATTTGGACTAACTTTAATAATCGTTATTCATGGATATCGCTTTAGATTTGCAACACGAAGAAAAAGATTTCATTACCGCTTGTGTAAACAAGGAGCGCTGGGCGCAAAAACAGCTATATGAGGAACACTATAGCAAGATGATGGGTGTATGCCTTCGTTATAGCAATAATCGTGAAGATGCTCTTGATATCCTCCATGATGGATTCCTCAAAGTTTTCAACAACATATCCAAATACCAACCCGGGACATCCATATCAGCATGGATACGTCGGATCATGGTGAATACTTCCATTGACTTTTACCGTAAGAGTATTCGTCGCCGAACTGAAGACCTAGAAAAAGCTTATGGTCTAAGTGGTGATGGTGCCGATGCTGTGAGTCAATGTAGCGAAAAAGAAATTCTTATTGCTGTTCAGAAGTTATCCCCTGCTTATCGAGCCGTATTCAATCTATATGTGATTGAGGGTTTTTCGCACAAAGAAATCGCAAAACAACTAGGTATCACCGAAAGTACGTCACGATCGAATTTAGTGAAAGCAAGATTAAAGCTTAAAGGCTTTCTTGCAAAAAATTACATTGAGTATGGAAAATAATTTTGACAAGGCGGTCAAAAAAATAATGCAAGACTACGAGGTGGAATACAAGCCTTCGGACTGGAATCTCATGGAAGAGAAGATCGAGGAACATTCTGACTTACAACCTGAATTGCAAGACGCTTTGATTGATGGAGTTGCTTTTGATAGTCTTTTTAATTTGGAAGAGCCTTATCAGCCAGAGCATTGGAATCTAATGAGAGAGAAGCTAGACGCACCTTATGCGTTTAGAAGAAAACTGATGCGATATAAAGTTTTGGAAATGTCATTGGTGGCACTTTTTATATTTACTTTGGTTCAGTTTTTACCACTTCAAAAGTCACAATCACGAGACATCGCTTCGAGTACTCCTACTGAAGCTTTAAATAATAATTCAACATCTAATCAGCAATCACAAGAGATCGAAATCATAAATAGCATTTCGTCGCAAGAAGATCAAGTAAGTAATAATTCCGAACAGACTTCAAAAGTTATTTCTGATTCAAATACAACTACTAGTATTGCGGAGATTTCAACGAATGAAACAAAGTCTCTTTCTAGTAGTGCTTCAATAAATAATCCTTCTTCTTCAAATCCTAATACTCTATTTACACTTAATGATCAATCAGAAGAGAACATCAACAACACTCCTGAAATCATCAATGAAGTAATTGTTTCTGAATCTGAAACAGCAGTAGTTCAATCTTCAACTATTCAAAAATCTGAAATTGTAGAAGCTGATATTCCTGTTGCTGAAGATGTAAATATCAATGCAGCTTTAATGAATCCAATTCTTTTAAAAGAAGAACAATTTAAAATTGCCACCATTGAAGAATTGAATGGAGGTAAAATCTTCTCTGATTTAAAACAACCGATCAAAGTAAGAATAGGAATGGCAGTTGGTGCTGACGCTAATTATATCATGACGCCTTTTGACAACCAAAACTTCCTGGATGCTTTCAATCAGGTGGCTCCTGGATATAGCGGAGGTTTTACTTTAGGTTTTAAATATAGCAAGTGGGAAATTGAGACAGGTGCTTTATATTCTGCGGTAAGTTATGCCTCTAGAAATGTTTTCCAAATCAAGGGTAGTTTTGCTGATGGTGGTTATGTGCAACAAGGTTTTGAAGGTGCGCAGATAGATTTGATTAGATTGCCTTTAAATTTAAAATATAATTTCTTTACCAAAAAGAAATGGAATGTATATGCTTACACTGGTTCTTCTGTAAACGTGGCTGTTGAAACCTTCTATAATTTTACAACTACTGATTTAGGAAGTTCTGAAGCTTCTAGAAATTTCGCGGGTCGTGGTGGTCCAGAAGGAATAGAGGAAGAAAAATATGATAGTTATGATGGCATCTTCGAAGGTGGACGCCTTTCTAAAAATACTTTCTTGACAGCAAATCTTGGTTTCGGCGTGGAAAGATATTTCACTCCTAGGATGAGTATCTTTTTACAACCTGGTTATCAACATCAGTTCTCTAAAGGTCTTGGACCTCAGAGCGATCAGATTAATACGATTTCTATTTTAACTGGTGCTAAGGTTACTTTAAAGAAAAGAAAAAGACTGAAGAAATAAACGTATGAAACTCATTTTTGAAGGCCAGCGAGATTTTCTCGTTGGCTTTTTTTGTTTTAAGCATTTTAGTTTAACACAGTTGTTCTTTGAGTAATGCATTCAATTCTTTCTCGACTAGTCTATGGCTTGTATTCAAAACATGGAGATTAACATTGGGCAGACCACTGCTTAGTTTTTCGCCAAGAGCGACCGGGATGATTTTATCTTTGGCTCCGAAGTAGAGTTCTACTTTGATGTTTTTATTTTTAAAAAGGGATTTCACTTTCTGAGGGTGGAGTTTAAAATGGTGCAAAGATTTCCAGGTTTTAAATAATCGGTTACGTTTTTCTTCTGTGCCAACATGATAGTGTGCAAAATTATGTCTCCCCCGATTGATGAAACCTATTTGATGTAAAACTTTGATCATCTTGATAAACCAAGCAGGTTTTTGAAGGATGGCATTTAAAAATGATTTCATCCATTGAGGAACGAAATCACCTCCTCTAGTCAAACCATATGGAGCAATTAAAAAAACTTTGTCTACTTTATCATAGCATTCGAAAAGCATCTTTTGTACGATCCTTCCTCCCAGACTAAAACCCATCAAATCGAATCGCTCCTTCTTTTCTTTTTCTAATATTATTTTAAAAATAGTCATCATGTTTTCTCGATCGTATTCCTCCTTATTCCATTCTGTTAAACCATGAAAAGGCAGATCTAAACAGTAGACCGTATATTCGTTTTTCAGACTTTCTTCTAGCGCTAAAAACATAGTCGCTTGATCTGCAAATCCATGCATAGCAATCAGGAGTTTTTCTCCATGACCATAGCGCAAGTAATGCACTGACTCGTTTTTATATTTTAAAAAATCTTTATCCATTGCAAAAGTCCGTAGATTGACAATCCTTATTGGTTTCCGATAAATCCACAATCACTCTTTCTATCGTATTGTTAAAGACACAATATCAACAAACTTAAACAATTAAATAAAATGAAAAAGATATTATTTTTTTCTGTCTTTATATTCACTGCATTATTTATCACTGGTTGTGGTGTAAAAGATTATAAATCTTCCTCCCGACCTATCACGCATGAGATTTGGGACAGCCTACTTCAGGATAATGTTACGGAGGAAGGCGCAGTTAATTATAAAGGAATAATTGCCGATAGCGTAAAATTCAATAAATATTTAAGCCTTTTAAAAAATAATCACCCCAATAAAGCCAACTGGAATAAAGATGAACAACTCGCGTATTGGATCAATGCCTATAATGCTTTTACTGTAAAATTAATCGTTGATAATTACCCGGTAAAGAGCATCAAGGATATCAAGAATGGAATCCCTTTTGTCAATACGGTTTGGGATATTAAATTTATCAAAATTGAAGGAGCCACTTATGACTTGAATAACATCGAACATGGAATCATTCGCGAAAATTTTAAGGAGCCTCGGATTCATTTTGCGGTAAATTGCGCTTCGATTTCTTGTCCAAGATTACGAAACGAAGCTTTCAAAGCGGACAAACTTGATGTTCAGTTAGCAGATAACGCCCGATACTTTTTAGCGAATACGGTAAAGAATAATTTTAGTAATCCAAATAATTTAAAATTATCAAAAATCCTTAAATGGTATGGCGGTGATTTTAAAAGGAAGCCGTATAATGGAGTCAAGGGTTTGTTGAAAAAATACGGGCCAACTCATGAGGATGGAGCGGGGATTGAGTATTTGGATTATGATTGGAATTTGAATGAGTAGATAGGTCATCTCGCGATGCTTGATGATAGGGATAGATCACTTCGTGATAGGGATAGATTTCGATAAATCGAAAAAGGGATAGATTGCCTTCGGCAATAGAGATAATTTCGCTACGTGAAAGAGAAAGGGCTTGTTCAGGTTTTTACTTTTATCGAATGAATTTGAATGTAGAATTAAACTCACTATGCGCCATCGGCGAATCTATCCCTTTTTTTCTCACGTTGTGATAAAAACTATCTTCGTATTTTTTTTATTCGATCTAGGTCTCGTTTGTTATCTCGTTCTTTGATGGTTGCTCTTTTATCGAAAGTCTTTTTACCCTGGGCGAGCATAATCGTGATCTTTGCGAAGCCTCTTTCGTTGATGAATATTTTGTATGGAACAATGGTAAGACCTTTTTCTTTTACCTTACGTTGGAGTTTTTTGAGCTCTACTTTTTTTAGCAGAAGTTTCCGCATCCGCTTGGTTTCGTGATTATGGATCGTTCCGAATTTATATTCAGCAATGTACATATTCCGAATAAAGAGTTCATCACCTTTAAAAGCACAATAAGCTTCTTTTAGATTAGCATTACTTTCGCGAAGAGATTTTACTTCTGTTCCAGTCAGCATCACCCCGGCCTCATACTCATCGAGGAAGCTATATTCAAAAGACGCCTTTCTATTGACGATCTCTATC
>CAKZTD010000024.1 GCA_937921595.1 uncultured Saprospiraceae bacterium | reverse complement strand
TATCAGAAATGAAGAATTAATTTTAATCTCTGCTGAAGCTAGTGTTGGAAGTGCTGGAAATGTTGATGCAATTGCCGCGATTGATGTTATTCGAAATGCAGCTGGTATTGGTGCATACACTGGTGACACTGATGATGCAGCCGTTATGGATGAAATCCTTTACCAAAGACGATACTCTCTTTTCGGAGAAGGACACCGTTGGGTAGATCATAGAAGATTGGGTCGTTTAGGCGAACTTCCTCTTGATCGTGCTGATGATGATGTTTGGGAACAATTCCCTCGTCCAGTTTCGGAAATAGAATAAATTAGAATATTTATATTCCAATATAATCAGAGGCTGCGTATTTTACGTAGCCTCTTTTTTTTGTAAATTCCCATTATGGATATTTCAAAAAACACAACACTCCTTTTAGAAATATACAATGTCGATCCACTTAGAAAATTTCTTCCTTCAGAGCATCAACATCGATTAGAAATAAGGAATAAAAACTAAGTATAAGTTTAGCTTTACTAAAAGCTAGCTTAATCAATAAGCCAACGAAAAAGCCTAAGTTGAAATTTCAACTTAGGCTTTTTTATATTTTAAAATTCTAATTCAAAATCAACTCGCCATTCCCATTTCTCGTCCTGTACCAAATGACTTCAATACTTTTACATGAGAATTTACAGCTTTTGCTAATTGTTGATATTCATAATAAGGCAAATCAAATTCTTCAACTGTCTTTTTCACAATTTTTGCTAACTCAGGATAATGAACATGACAAATAGAAGGAAATAAATGATGCTCTATTTGAAAATTCAAACCTCCTACAAGCCAAGTAACTAGTTTATTTTTAGTTGCAAAATTTGCAGTAGTTTTAATCTGGTGAATCGCCCAAGTGTTTTCTGAATTCGTTTCTTCCTCTGCTTCAAAATGCTCCGGTCCTTCTACTACATGTGCCAATTGAAAAACTACCGTAATGATAAATCCTGCAATCGCATGCATGATCACAAAACCCAAAAGTGCAATCCCCCAGTTTAGTCCAAGCATAATTGGAAGGACCAAAATATAGAAATAATACAATCCTTTACTAATGATCATTTCAATGGTTTCTTTGGTTGGATTAAAACCACTTTTTTTAGTAAGGCCCGATTTATTATAGTGATAAAGTTGGCGGAAATCTTTAGAAACTATCCAACTCAAAGTGGCAAAGCAATACAAAAAGAATGCATAGATGTGTTGAAATTTATGGTACTTTTTCAACTTCCCATAAGGTGACAATCTCAAAAATGGTTTGTCATCAATATCTTCATCCATGTGGTAAATATTAGTGTAAGAATGATGCATAACATTATGCTGGATGTGCCAAGTAAAATTACTTGCGCCAACCAGGTTCATACTGTAACTTACCAATTTATTTACCCAAGGATATTTAGAATAAGATCCATGGTTGGAATCGTGCATAATGCATAAACCAATCAATGCAACGCCAAAACCGATGATTGCATAAGCGATCAAAGCTGACCAACCTGCTAGTACTCCTCCGACTAACAAACCATAGCCACCAAGAAAAATCGCCATAATAACAACAGTCTTAAAGTACATCTTGAAGTTACCCGTCTTTTCAATTTGGTTCTCAACAAAGTAGCCATTAACACGCTCTCTCAATGTTTTAAAAAATTGGGCAGGATCTTTCCGAGAAAATCTTACTGAATATTCCATATGATAGTTTTCTGTTCTTGCACAAAATAGTGTGATAGGAACTTTCCAAAATTAGGTTATTAGAATGTGATCTTATAGCCTGAATGTTAAACTTTGACAAGTTCTTAATTTCAAATATCCTTATTAATAACGGATATTTTGTCTAATTGATGTAAATATAGAGGAAATGTTATAAACTAGATAAGGAAGAGGGAATAAAACAAAAAAGGAAAGTAGGACAAAGTGCCCTTTAATAGTAATTCAAGGTACTTTTTCTAATTATAAATGGAAATAAATTAATCATTGGTCATCAATTGATTTTTATCAATGACCAATGATTAACACGCTTTTTATTGAAAAAAGTTGACTAGATGAATATCAAAAACCAATACAGAATTTCTAGGAATCCCTTGTCTTTCTTGATTTCCGTATCCTGCAAATGAAGGGATAAAAAGTTGACCTTTTGTTCCTTTAGTGAATTTAGGTAAACCAACTTGCCAGCCGTAAACCAAATTCCCTAAATAACTCTCCAAGTAATCATCCTCTCCTTCTACACGCATATCAAACACACTACCATCTAATAAATATCCTTCGTAAAATACCCGAACGATACTCGTCGGTGTACAAAGATCGCCATTATCTCCTTCTTCAGTAATGCGGAAATATATTCCGGTTTCACCGATCTCTTCTGCATCATTGATGCTGTTATCATTAAAATAACTTTGAATTGAAATATCATCTTCTTCTCTTCGATCATCTACTGTTTTTTCACAAGAAGCTAAAAATCCAGTAAGTACTAATAAGAATAATAGTTTTTTCATCTTTTGTTTATGTTTCTGATTATGTTATTTAGTTTCGGTTTGTTACCCTCTTATTTAAACTAATAAAAATAGCTTAACGCTGCCTAAAAAACGAACAAGATCTAATGATTGGTCAATCAGCAGACGTCTCTAACTTTCTTTTGCAACTTCAAACCCATATTCTTTAGCTATTTCAAGCATAAAGGCGAATGCCTCGTCAAAATCATTTGTGATTTTTCCATCAAGGATCGCTTCTCGAATTGCAGTTTTAATATTTCCAACGGCTCGCGATGGTGGAATATTAAAGGTCTCCATGATCAGTTCTCCTGAAACAGGAGGTTGCCAATTCCGCATTTTATCTTTCTCTTCTACCTCCTTTAATTTCCCTCTGACCAATTCATAATTTTCTAAATACCTTTTTACTTTTTTTGGATTCTTAGAAGTAATATCCGCTTCACAGAGTTTCATCAAATCATCAATATCATCTCCTGCTTCAAAAAGCAAACGGCGAATAGCTGAATCTGTAATATTTTCTTTGGTCAAGCTAATTGGTCTTAAATGAAGTCGCACCAGTTTCTGCACATACTTCATTTTATGATCCATTGGCAACCGCATATTTCTAAATATCCGGGGTACCATTGTTGCACCTAAAGCTTCATGACCGTGAAAAGTCCAACCATGAGTTGGATCAAAACGTTTCGTCGGTGGTTTCGCAATATCGTGTAAAACTGCTGACCACCTCAACCAGATATTATTCGTATTCTTACTAAGATTATCAACGACTTCTAGCGTGTGATAAAAATTGTCTTTATGTGCTTTTCCGTTTTTAACATCTACACCATGTAATGCAGCCATCTCAGGAAAGATCAATTCCAAAATACCAGTATCAAACAATAATTTAAATCCTATAGAAGGTTCATCCGCCTTCAGGATTTTCTCCATCTCGGTTGTGATCCTTTCTTTAGAAACAATATTGATTCTGTTTTTATATTTTGAAAGCGCTTTATAAGTTTCATCTTCGATTTCAAAACCAAGCTGAGTAGAAAAACGAATTGCTCTCATCATCCGAAGAGGATCATCAGAAAAGGTTTTCCCAGGTTCTAAAGGTGTTTTGAGAATCTTACGTTCTAAATGATGTAAACCTCCAAAAGGATCTATGATCTCTCCAAAATTATGCGCATTTAAACTTACAGCTAAAGCATTGATGGTAAAGTCTCTACGATTTTGATCATCCTCCAAAGAGCCTTCTTCCACCGAAGGTTTGCGACTATCGACTCTATAAGATTCTTTCCTTGCACCCACAAATTCTACTTCCAAGTCTTTATGCTTCAACATCGCTGTTCCAAATCTTTGATAAACTACTATCCTTGGAATAGGTCGAAGTTTAGAAGCAATTTTTTGAGCCAATTGGATACCACTTCCAATACAAACAATATCCATGTCTTTTGATGCACGACCCAATAATCGATCTCTTACATAACCGCCAACTACATATGCTGGAAATCCTAACTCAGCTGCCGCTTGTTCGATCAACATAAAAATCTCTCTCTCATGTGGTTTAATATCAAATACCATTGTGCTTCTTAATCTTCGGAAGGAAATTTAAGTATCCCTTCATTTATATTTTTAGTTTAAAATATTAATATAAAAACTTGGCAAGTTAATCTTTTATCATTTTGCCGATTGAGCAAGATGACGATTTTCCAATTCCATCCCTGTATACTTATCTTCTATTTCATCAAGCATTGAAAATACAACCTCAGGATCATGATTTGTCACCAATTCCATGCGGTAAGGTTTTATATTTCTAAAGCCTCTAAAATAATTAGTATAATGTCTTCTCATTTCTAAAATCCCAAGCTTCTCCCCTTTCCATTCGATGGAATGTTTGAGGTGTTGCTTAGCAGCATCGACTCTTTCTTTTACGGTTGGCGGATCTAAGAGCTCTCCTGTTTCAAAATAATGTTTGATCTCTCTAAAAATCCAAGGATAACCAATACTTGCCCGACCTATCATAATTCCGTCTACCCCATATTTCTCCCGATAAGCTTTTGCTTTTTGAGGGCTATTAATATCACCATTTCCAAAAATAGGAATATGTACTCTTGGGTTTTTCTTGATATTACCGATTGGTCCCCAATCTGCTTCTCCTTTATACATTTGCTTACGGGTACGACCATGGATGGACAGCGCTTTAATTCCTACGTCTTGTAATCGTTCTGCCACTTCTTCAATAAATATAGTATTGTCATCCCAGCCAAGGCGGGTTTTGACCGTAACCGGAAGATTAGTAGATTTTACAATAATATCTGTCAATTGTACCATTCGGTCGATATCTTGTAAAATTCCAGCTCCAGCCATTTTACAGACTACTTTTTTTACTGGACAACCAAAATTGATATCTAAAACTTCAGGTTTTGCTTCTTCGACTATTTCAGCTGCTCGCCGCATAGAGTCTTCTACAGCACCAAAAATCTGTACACCAACGGGTCTTTCATAATCGTAAATGTCCAATTTCTGAACACTTTTATGAGCATCACGAATCAAGCCTTCTACGCTTATAAACTCCGTATACATCATATCACAGCCCTGCTGTTTGCATAAAGCCCGAAATGGAGGATCGCTAACGTCTTCCATCGGTGCTAATAACAGTGGGAACTCTCCTAAATTTATGTCTCCAATTTTTACCATAAGGATCACAAAATTACGTATTTTTTATGTATTTAGTACAAGCGATTTTCAATTTTTCAGATGAGAATATTGACGAGTGGTTGTTATGCAAATATTCTTGAAAATCATAATCAAGCCCTTTCAGCTATATATCTATATACAATCCAATTGAAAATTTGGTTTCATTAGATGATTTTTGATAAAAATCGTATTTTGCGCCCGATTTGAAACAGATCAAGCTCTGAATACGATTAACTAAGAGATTTTTTAATCTATAGAGCAAATAAACGAAATAAATACATCTAACAATCATCTAAAACTTCGGAGAGACGATGCTAAAATACTTCTTAGGTAATAGCCCAAAATGGTTTAAATATACCATTATTGGATTTTTGATTTTCAATGTCTTTTCATATTTCCTATTAGGAGAGACTATTACAGCTTGGTTATTTATTGGCGAATTCATTTTCACCTTAGCGATGGCTTTAAAATGCTATCCACTTCAATCGGGTGGAATTTTGGCGATTCAGGTTTTATTTTTAAACCTAACAACGGCTAAACATGCTTATGGAGAGGTCCAGGCAAATCTTGAAGTCATTCTCTTACTGGTCTTTATGGTCGCGGGGATCTACTTTATGAAACCCTTACTCATGTACATTTTTAGTAAGGCATTTACAAAGATCAAGTCCAAAATGGTATTGTCATTACTCTTTGTCTTCTTGGCAGCTGTCTTATCTGCCTTTTTAGATGCTTTGACAGTAACTGCAGTTTTGATTAGTGTATCTGTTGGATTCTATGGTGTGTATCATAAAATCCACTCTGGTAATTCGGATTTTGACCATAGTGGAGTCTTAGATAAAAAGGAATTGAGTGGAGAAACTTTAGAAAAATTTAGAAGCTTTTTGAGAAGTTTGACCATGCATGGTGTGGTAGGAACGGCTCTTGGAGGAGTTTGTACTTTAGTTGGAGAACCACAAAACTTATTAATTGGAGAACGTTTGGGCTGGGACTTTATCGACTTCTTTTTAAAAATGATGCCGGTAACAATGCCAGTATTGGCTTGTGGACTTGTCACGACTATCATTTTAGAAAAAACAGGATGGTTTGGCTATGGTGAAAAAATGCCAGAAGTAGCTAGAGGGATTATTGAAAACTATACCATAGAAGCGGATAAAAATAGAACGGACAAAGAAAAATATGGTTTAATTGTCCAAGCTGTTTCGGGAATATTACTGATAGCAGGTTTGGCTTTACACCTTGCACCTGTCGGTTTGATTGGATTAGGTTTGATCATTATTCAGACTTCATTTATGGGAATCATCGAAGAGCATTCTTTAGGAAAAGCTTTTGAAGAAGCACTTCCTTTTACCGGATTATTGGTGGTCTTTTTTGTAATCGTAGCTATGATTCATGATCAACATTTATTTAAACCAATTATTGATTGGGCATTGACTATGGATATTGACCAACAACCTTCCATTTTCTATATTGCCAATGGAGTGCTTTCCGCAATTAGTGATAATGTCTTTGTAGCAACTGTATATATCGGTGAAGTTCAGCAGGCTTTTGAGTCTGGTGTGATTGATCGTGATCAATATGAAAAACTAGCTATTGCGATTAATACTGGAACAAACCTTCCGAGTGTTGCAACGCCAAATGGCCAAGCTGCATTCTTATTCTTATTGACATCCGCTTTGGCTCCATTGATTAATCTTTCTTATGGCAAGATGGTAAAAATGGCTTTCCCTTATACAATTGTACTTGGGATTGTTGGATGGCTTGGAGTGATGTATTTCTTATAGAAAAAAGATATGGTGATGTAATTATATAGTGATATAGCTATATAGTTTCATCACCAAATTGTCCTACATACTTTCTACATTGTTACTTCTCTCTAAATCTCCGTTCTTAATATAAAACGAATGCAAAAAATCATACAATTCTCTTCCTTGGTTTTTATCTTTTTATTAGCATCCTGTGCAGAGCCAATCGACCAAACTTTGATCCACGGCACTTGGCAAGCTGATCAATATCTTGCAAATGGGAAACCTAAAAAATCAGACCCTGCTAACATTGGTTTTACTTTTGATTCAAAGAACACTTACCACTTTAAAGGAGGACTAAGCTACCAAGAAGCAGGTCCGTATCGAATAGAACGAGATGTACTTTATACCACAGATACATTAGGAAATCAGAGAATAGAAAAAGCGGTTAGAATTGCTTATATTTCTGCAGATTCTTTGCATTTCAAAATGAACAATAATGGTATCCCAGAAGAGATTATTTTACATAAAACGAAGTAATATTTTCGATATTCAGACATCACTTTTACATATCTAATCTGCTCAAAAACAAGCTATTGTATCTTTGAATCAATAAAAATGTTTTAAAGATGGTATATGTAAAAACCTAGCTAACAAGCCCTTATACAAGTCAATAGAATTAGGCATAATGCTTGTATTTCAATAATGGTCCAAAAGCCATTATTATGATCACATACGAGCAAGTTGAATCTTCGATGATGAATCCTCCTTCAAGAGAAATCATCGACACGTATAACGAATTAGGACAGACTATCCTAAGTCATCCTTTATGTATCAAAGAGCAAAACAAGTACAAGGAAAAGTTTGCCTTAGGAAAGTTTTGTATTTGTGCGACCAGCATCCAACCGGATTACATTGCCTTTGTTCTTGGCAAACATATCAATTCAAAATTTCCTGACGAGATCATCAATTTATTCTTTGATGTTGACACTAATTATCGGGTTCAATTTGGAAAAATCACGGGTAAGAATGTGGATGGTTGTATTTGTATCATTCATAAGAAAGTGAAGAACTATGATCTTCAAGTTATCTATGAGCATATCTATGCTTAAGCAATCAAAACTTCAATGAAAATCAAAATCAAAATCAAAATGAGACCAGTTTTTCATTCTTAAAATCTGCTAAAACTAACTCTTCTGAATTATGATTAAAAGCTTTCACGGAACCTATTTTTGATTTCGATTCCCATTTTGATTTCAATAAAACTACCTCCTAAAATTATCCTTCCTCATTTTCATTCCTCCTAAAAAAACAAAAATCATCTACTGAATTCATTTTGATTTCGATTCCCATTTTGATTTTGATTTAAGTTTTCTAGTCCATTCGAATCACACCATCTCTCCGTTCATCACCACTAGCATAAAGCGATCCTCCTCGACTCAAAATCGTATGCGCTCCACCAAAGAACAAAGACTGTTCATCCCACTTTTTTAATTCTTCTTTGAAATGACTTTGATCGAAATCAACATTAAAATCTGGTTCCAGATTAAAAACATTATGTCCTAGATGTACTCTCGGAAAATTAACGGCATCATCGACGGACAATTTGAAATCCAACAAATAATGTAAGACCTGACTTATCGCTGAAGGAATCCGACTTGCACCTCCGGTTCCTGTTACAATTTCCAATTTATCATTTGCATTAGTTACTATCGTTGGCGCCATCATACTCGACAATCTTACATCCGTATCCCAAGAATGAAATCCATCCGGAAGCAGTGCCGCTTCTCCAAGCATATTATTGAGCTGAATATCTGTTCCATCAATAAAATAACCACAGCCCTCTCCTATTGTTGAAGACAAAGAAACCGCATTTCCATATTTGTCTACGATATTAAAATGAGTGGTACTTCCGTGTTTTTTATTTTTAGAAAAAAGGTATTCTAAAGATTGAGCCAATCCATTGGGACGTCGATCAAGGTCTTCTGCTTTTGACAAAGCTTGATATAAACCTAAAACATAATCCTTGCTTTTTGGAAATTCTGGAAGATCCTGAGTTTCTAAATATTTTAAATAATGAGCAATTAAACTACCTCCAATACTTGGAAGCGGATTGGTGTAAATATTTTTTTCTCGATATTTGAAATGCAAAGGTTTCCTGACAATGACTTCATAATTTTCAAAATCAGCCATGGTCAGATGTCCTCC
>CAKZTD010000023.1 GCA_937921595.1 uncultured Saprospiraceae bacterium | reverse complement strand
GATGATTTGAATAAACATTTTCAGACCAATGTTATTGGGCCGTTTTTAATAATAAAGCATTTTTCGCCACTGCTGGAAAAAGGAAACCATCCAGGGAAAATCATCAATGTAAATTCACTTGCGAGTGTATTTCCTTTACCTTTTCAAGGAGCTTATGGTATTTCAAAAAGTGGGCTAAGTGTGTTGACCAATACCTTTAGGTTAGAAAAAGCAGATCATACTTTTTCATTGGTTGACATCTGGTTGGGCATGGTACAAACCGAAGTTCATGAGCGGAATGTTCGAGATGGAATGGATCTAAGTAATACCCGTTTTTCGGTATGGGCAGAGAAAATGATTGCAAGGGTTCAAGATCTTTATCACAATGGAATGCCTGTGGATTTTGTAGCTGCGAAGATTTTTAAAATTGTCAATAAACCTAAGAATTCATATATCTACATCATTTCAAAAAATAAGTGGAAGATTAAAATTTTACTTCTTTTTCGGAATACACCATTAGCCGATCGATTAATAAAACGAACTTATTTTGGGAATGCTTAAAACATAATTTTTTACGCGAATCAGGGGTTGAAATATACTAAGTGATATCAGTATTTAATTTTAACCTGTGCCAAAACGGTATTCGATATTCTGTATTAGGAGAGCACGAAAATCAAATACCTAATACCGTTTTTATTGGCTTAGAGCTGTTTTTAAACTAATATTATTAACTCCTGATTGGCATTCTTTAATTATTTTTAAAATATAAACTATGAAAAGGATCCTTCATTTTGGTTTAAAAAAATATGTTGCTCATGTTTTAAAAGACTGGGATAACAGTATTCAAAATCCTGAGGAATATCAGGAGAATATATTTTTGGATTTGATTCGAAAAGCAGAAGAAACTCAGTTTGGAAAAGATCATAATTTTAAAGACATCCAAACTTATGAGGAATATTGTGAAGCAGTTCCGCTAAGAACTTACGAAGATTTTTCAAAGTATATCGAGCAGGTCAAGAGAGGAGAAGCAGATGTTTTGTATCCTGGGAAACCAAAATATTTTGCTAAGACCTCAGGAACAACTGCTCAAGTAAAGTTGATTCCAGTAACAGAAGATTATATTAAAAACTTTAGCAAGGCAGGATTAAATGTCATTTTCTCTTACATGCGAATGAGTCAAAATTATGATATTGTTTTTGGTAGAAACATGCTCTTGCAAGGTTCACCAATACTAGAAGATATCAATGGTATAAAAACCGGTAGGATGTCTGGAATCTCTTATTATATTTTACCTAAGCTTTTAAAAAAGAATAGATTGCCTTCTTATGAAAATAACATTATAGCAGATTGGGAAGAAAAAGTAAAAGCCATTGTAAAACAAACCGCAAAAGAAGACCTAAGAATATTAGGCGGGATTCCTCCCTGGATCATGATGTACTTTGATTATTTATCTGAAGAAACTAAGGAGCAATACATTAAAAATATTTTTCCAAAATTACAACTCTACATTCATGGAGGCGTAAATTTTGAACCTTATAAAGAGATGCTTTTTGAAAAAATAGGAAGACGAATTGATACATTAGATACTTACACTGCGTCCGAAGGTTTTTTAGGGTTTCAAGAATCCTTGGATGATCCGGCAATGACTTTATGCACCGATACGGGGGTGTTCTATGAGTTTGTTGAGCTAGAAGAATATCGACTTAATAAAAAACCTAAACGAATTAAACTAGCAGCAATTGAATTGGGCAAAGACTATGTTATTATTCTTAATACGCATGCTGGACTTTATGGTTATGTGATTGGAGATACGATTCGATTTACTCAACGAAATTCTTATAAGTTTTTGTTCACAGGAAGAGTGTCTCAATATATTAGCATGTTTGGAGAACACCTTATTGCGATTGAAGTTGAAAATGCGATACAGCATGCCAGCCTAAAGTTTGGCTTCAAGACGAGGGGGTTTACTATTGCACCAAATTTGCAATCAACAACAAATCTTTCTCATCATGAGTGGTGGATCGCTTTCGAAGAATTGCCTGAAAACCTAGAAGAAATCGAATATGAAATTGATGAACATATCTGTAAGCAAAATCATCTTTATTCCGATTTGATTGAGGGCAAAGTAATATCCCGATTGAAAATTATACCAGTCAAGAATAAAGGTTTTGAGCAATGCTTTTTAGAAGCAGGAAAAATGGATGGGCAGAATAAAATTCCAAGTTTGTCTAATAATCGGAAACTAGTTGATCTTTTGAAACCATACGTGGAAGGAGCAGAGGAAGATTAAGAAACACAGGAATAAACTTAACTATTATACACGCTTAAAAACCATTTTAGAAATGAATGAATGAGCGAATGAGTGAATGGCCTCCTATATGTAAAAAAAAATACTTAGGACTATGGGCTTCCCCAAATATTCACTCATCCACTCATTCGAACAAAGCCTCCTATCAATTAATATCTTCTCCTTTTTTCAATTGCTCTATTGACTTCGCCAAACCATCCTTATTCAATTTATTTGGAGCTCTTTCATAGGCAATCTTAGCATGTTTCAAAGCATTGTCGTATTGGCCAACAGCAGAATAGCCTCTTGCCAAACCAACATTCACCGGCCAGATATCTCCACTTTTTTCAAGATTGAGTTTAAAAATCTTTAGTGCAGTTTCCTTTTCGCCAAGGGTAATGAGTTGCCGCCCCATATTGTGGATTTGGAAAACACTAGCCGTTGGGTGAGAAGCTGCTTTTTCAAGTGTAACAAGTGCTTTATCTTTTTGACCTACTTTCATTTGTAAACCAGCAAGCGTTTGTAAAGTGACAATGTTTTCATTACCACTAAAAGAATTAACAACGGTAGCTTCTTGCCATTCTAAAGCTTCATCGAGATTGATTTCATTTTGCAAACAGTAATTCGCAGCAGCATCTCGATTGGACCAATTAAAGCCGGCGGCGTTTTGCATTTGTTCTCTAATATGTTCAACATAAATTTCCTTGTTATTTGGAACACTAACTGTAAAAGGAATACTCAATTCATCCCATTTCAGCGCAACGGTACATTGATCTTCTTGACGATCAGTAAATTCATAAGTCAACCATTCGTTATACTCAGAAGAGACAGGATTTACTTCTACTCTCAAGGCATCTTCTTCTTGTCTGTAAAAATAAGAACCCCATGCGGTAGAGTTATGAGAAAGGATCAAAGTCCAAGGACCAGTTTCTTGAGGGATAAGATGCAAACCATAGGTTCCAGCCATAATTTTCTTCCCTTGGATTTCCATATCATGCGAAAATTTAATGACGGTATTTTCATTTGCTCCAGCACGCCAAGGAGAAAGGTTTGCGTCGGTACTTAATCCGAAATTTAAATTATTCATTCCATAAGGAACAAGTTGGCCCCAGATTTTTCCTTTCCGGGAATCTCCTTGAGGAGATGTAACATCAGGACTTGTATAAACGATTTTTACAAAAGCATGAGCACCCATGTATTGGACGGCTACAGATTTTTGATTCGCTCCGGAAGGGGGGAGTTGTAATTGCGCAATTAGACCTAGAGAAAGTGTCAATGCGAAAAGTACACTGGATAATTTTTTCATAAGAAGGATATTTAAAGATGTTATAAAACTGAATTTTCAAAAAAGATAAAGCATGATTACTTTTTTTAATTTTCAAAATCATCCTACTGATAAAAGAATCCAGACTGTTAATTAACAACTCTATTTCGACGAATTATCGCTTTCCGTCTATGAATCACCTAGTAGTGTGTTGCCCAATGTAAGAAAGGAATGTTATTTCTTTTTTTAATCGATTTGCCATTCAAAATCCGGAAATGTTAATTAGAATACTGAAAGACATATGTGATTTTAGATATAACTAATGCAAGACACTTGCTCTTATTTAACAAAGTCTCCGAACTGTTTAAGTCTATCTTGCTCGCTTATCTACCATTTTACTTTTAACCTTTTATTAAACCATATTTAAAACTTTTTCAAAAAAAAATTATGAAAAAAACTTATTACTTTTTAACGACTCTATTTCTTTTTGTTTTAACGACTAGTACTATTCAGGCGCAATGTATGGATTGGGTGGAACCGACGGATTCGACTGGATGGACCGATTTTAATGGTGCTTTTGGTGGTGCTCCTTGTGATGATGGAATGGGATGTCCTTTTAATGAGATTGATGATTTTGAAGTTTTTGCTTCGGAAGCTTATTCGGTTGACAACTTTGTTGAAGGAGGAGAATACGCTTTTAGTATGTGTAATGGCCCCGGAGCTGGAGCATGGGTTCCTGAGTTTACGATCATCGCACCTAGTGGAGCGATCGATGTCTTTGGAGCTGGTGATGGTGACTCTTGTACGGTTAGTTGGACGGCTTCAGAAACAGGTACTTACTTGATTGTGATCAACGAAGAAAATCAATGTGGTGGTGGTGATAATATTGGAACTGCAAATGGGTTTCCTGCATTAACTTGTTTAGCAGGTACACCATGTACGCCATCTTTTTGTAATGCGGGGACATTGACAACTACAGGTACTGTATCTGTTTGTTCTGCTGATGGAACTTTTGATCTTGAAGCAATTAATGATACCGTTCCTAACGGTGGAATAACTGCTTGGACATTTGATGATCAATTAGGTGGTTTAGGAGGACTTGCAGGAGGTTTGACTCTAACTAATTCGAATCCTATTGAAACTTTTGATGCTGATTTAAATGGTGTTCTTAGTGCGAATATGCTTCCTCCTCTTTCTGGTCCTTGGGTAATCTTTGGAGTTAAAATCGATGGCGCAGGAGATGTTTGTTCAACGACTACAGATTCTTTAATCGTATTTTTTGGAACAGAAAGTCCAAGCATAACTTCAGTGGATGACTTAGGAGCTGGTTCTGCAATGGTAATTGCTACTGGTGGAGTTGCACCTTACACTTATCTTTGGTCTGATGCAGATGCTCAAACGACGGAGACTGCAACTAACTTAACGGAAGGTGATTATACGGTTACTGTTTTTGATGCAAATGGATGTTCTGCTGAAGGAATGGTTACGATTATTGGAGTTGCAGTAGATGATGTTGAAGCATTGGATGCTTTGAATATATCTCCAAATCCAAGTTCAGGTAACTTCACAATTCAAATGGAATTGAATGGTACGGAACAAGTGAAAATTGATGTGATGGATGTAACTGGTCGAACGCTAAGAAGTGTTGAAAGAATGACTAGTGGTGATCGTTTCGATTTTGATTTAAATGGATCTGCTGCAGGAATTTATTTTATAAAAATTGCAATAGGAAATGACTTTTTGACACGTCGAATTATTTTGACAAAATAAACAATGAATGATAAAAAAGAACAGTAAATGATTTGAAAAAATCATTTACTGTTCTTTTTTATCTAACCTTTAATTTCCATTTTCTTCACCTCCTTAGCGACTTCATTCTCCGCATTCGCTTTGGGCCAAATATGGAAACCACCTTTCATCCAATCCAATGTCCAGGTTCCCCAAATGCCATTCTCATCAACATTACCTTGGTAGTCGACCGTATGTGTTGCATAAGCTTTGGTCATGGTACACACTAGTCCTTCTTTACTATAAGCCCCTCGCCAAGAGAAACCGCCCACATCATCACTTCCGTTTCCGGTAATAATTTCGTCTTTGAAGTTTAGAGAAAAAGCCATGGCATGTTGTCCTGCATCAGGCCCCATTTGGTAAGTGTAAAATCCTTCCCAGGTTCCGCTAGGAAAAAGAGGATGTGTTTCTTGCGTAGTTTTATTTTTTATAGTTTTCATAAACGAGATTTACATTTTAAACAATTTCAATGTAACAGATATCTAAAACGATCTCTATTTAAATATAGTTCATTTTACTAAATGAATATTTGAAGGCGCATTTTTAAACATGTAAGACACCGATAAAAATGGTAGCGGAATAACATAAGTTCCATACCCCGGTTCGATATTCAAAAGCACTCCATAATCCATAGAAAATCTAGTCCAAACATGTTTTAATCCTACCCATGTAAGTGTATAATCAATCATTCGGTCATATTTGAAAAAATAACTTTCCGTTTTGAAGTATGTTCTTTTTCCAGTTCTTATAGAACTACTAATTGTATTAACGCCTTCACTATCTTCTCGTCCATAATTGTAATAAGATGCTCCGATACTATAGCTGATATTTATATTTGGATTTCCTAGTGTTACAACAACATATGGGTAACCTAATAAATCTGGATTTCCACGGACTTTGCTTTCATAAAAAGATAGAAAATTAATACCTACGCCAACATGAAACCATTTTGAAAAACGTGGAAAACTATATTTTGGCGCCATCCAAATAAGAGAGGGTTCTTGCGAAAATAATCCAATCGGACTAGCACCCAAAGTCATAGACAGATTATTCGTAAGCCCAACACTTACCTGATTTAATATTCCGTAAGAATTTAAAAGATGAATTTCTCCCTCCTTTATATTAAAAGCATTTGGTGTGCCATTTTGAAGGATAGCTTGAGCTTGTTTTGGCCAGTATTGTCTTCCATGTATTTGTTTAGGTTTAGCCTCTGTAACAGACCTGATCTCGTCGAAGAGTATAGATCTAGTTTTGCCTTTTTTTGTTTTTATTAAAACATGATCATTGCTTTTGTCAAGAACAAGACCGAGATATCCTTTACCTTTTTTTGTCTCGATATATAACTGCTTTTGGTCGTCTTGTGTTTGTCCCAATGCTGTATTAATCATCCCATTAGTGATGAGTAGAAATAATAGCAGAATTATTTTTTTTAAAAGAAAAAAATTGAATAGATGAAATGGACGCATAGCTTTATTTAGAATAAATGATGCATCAAGATAGGATTTTGAATGGGAATGTTTTATCTAATTTATATTTTTTTGAAGAATACTTTTACTCGTCGAAAGACAAGCTATCATCAAAACCATCTAAGAACAAGGATTAACAATTTTTGATCTCAAATGTGGATAAGGAAAATGGCATCCATCAAAAATCGCTATTCGTTAATCTTTGTTCCTAAATCAACTTTTAAAATTTCAAAGCCCGACTATAAATCTTTCCACCAGCATCCAGTTGATAAATATAATCTCCAGGAGGCAAAAAGAAATCCGAAGGTCGAAAAGCGAAGGTGTAACTATTTCTTTCTCTAAATGCTGCAAACAAAGTTCGAATCGGTTGGCCACCACTAGTGAGTATTCGTAAACGAACAGTGCCTCGCCTTTTCACTGCATACTTTAATAAAATAGTTCCAGGAATATTTGGATCAGGGTTATGACCTAGTAAAGCTGCCATTTCATTTGAACCAATCGGCGGATTCCCTGGAGGAAGTAATCCAGGAATAGTATCCATCTGTTCTCCCAATACATAATCCGTTACCGTTGGATCGACACACAACCAATCCTGTAATACGGTTCCATAAACAGAACGGAAATCAACAGAAAACTCAGGATCGCCATAAGGGCCAGGGTTGACCAAATCAGGAGGTGTTCCAATAAAATCACTGCCCAAACTATCCGGACCAAATAAAAACATAGGGCCACCTGTTCCATGATCGGTACCATCAGAAGCATTCTCAAAAATAGTTCTTCCAAATTCTGAGAAGGTCATCCCCAAAACATTTTGATCCAAACCATCTGCTGACAAATCATCAAAAAATGCTTTGATCGAACTTCCTAAATATTGCAACAATTGGGCATGGTCATCATCTTGATCAGCATGAGTATCAAAACCACCAAGGGAAACCATGTAAACTTTTGTACCTAAATTTCCTTTGATTAATCGAGCAACAATAGCCATCTGTTCGGCTAGATAATTATCCGGATAAGTACTTTGATTGGCTCCCGAGTTGTAAGCATCTCGGATTGATTCAGAATATCTAAAAGCACTATTCGCAGTTTGTCTTACAAAATTTAATTCTTGTTCTGGTGCACAATCTCCAAGTCCTGATGTATCATAGAGTTCCCCTTCTTGTGCAATCTGATAAAACTCCGTTGGGTTACTGATTGACAAAGCCATGTTGTTGGAATAGCCTCGGAAAACCTGATTGGTTTGAACCCCAATTTGCAAAGCCGGAGGTATCACAGGTGGCGCTTCAATAAATGACGGAAAGTTAACGTCCATTAAGCGACCAATCCAACCAGTACTATCTTCTGTTTCGGAATCTGAAGCCGAAGCCCAAATATCTGATGACCTAAAGTGAGAATAATTTTGATCAGGATAGCCGACATTATGGATTACTTTCATCTTGCCATCTTGCCAGAAAGATTGTAAATCTTGGGTGGCATTATGCATTCCAAATTCATCACTCAATGCCCAAAGATTATTTTCTTGAATGGCTAAACTTGGACGGATATTATAATATTCATCATTACCTCTAGGGATCAAAGTATTCAATCCGTCGTTTCCACCTTTGAGTCGAATCAAAACTAAGATACGACCACAATCTGTGGCATTTAATCCAGCGAGTAGGGGAGCAGCATTGAATGCAGAGATCGGAGTACTACCTAACATAAATGGAGTTCCCAAAGCTGCAAGTCCTAGGTTTTTCATAAAATCTCTTCGTGATGATTTATGATCTCTAGCATGAGCAGACCCATGTTCGAGGGCACTTCCATATCGCTTCTTTACTTTTTTATGAATAGAGGATTTGTGATCTTTACACATTATATTTTTCTTTTGAAATTTGCGTATTTATTTCTTTCGTAAGAATTCAGCTTTTTTGAAATTAACAAGTGTATAAGTTAGCAAAAGAGTAAATGGAAAATCATTGCTCACTTGGTGACTTATTACTTTGTTAACTTGTTCTTCTTTTAACTTAATTGAAATTCTGGGAGCCTCGTCAAGTAACTCAATAAATTCACCATTTGTTCTGGTGCTTCATCCCAGAAAAGATTCCAACTTCCATCTTCGAAATAATTTTCAGGAATTTCTCCTTTGAAATTTAAAACAGCAACCTGTAGATGTTCGGCACTAATCGGCAATCCAATATAATGACTGGCAATGGCTTCAACGATTACTGCTGGATCATTTGAATTATTTGTCAGATCAATAGCTAATGCTACAAGATTGGTTTTTGCCGTATCATTGAGTTGGTATAACATTGTGCTACTAATTGCCCATCGAGCTGTGAGTGTATTTTCATTGAGCCAAGAACGATAGCCAGGCCATCCGGCAACATCAATTGGGTTAAATAAAGCTTGCCCTAATTCTTGAGTTCTTCTGCTAAGATATAGTAAAGTGTCCATGTCGAAATCTATTTCATCTTGAAAATTAGACATCTTCATTAGGTTCACTAAAAAGCTAAATGGATCTTTGATTTGAGTTCCGACCATCAATGGATCGAAGAAATGTTCGCTTTTAAATATTTGTCGAAAGACTGGAGCTAGTTCCCAGTTGTTGGCAATAAAAGTACTCGCCATTTCAGCGACCATTTCTTCATTGATCACAGGGCTGATAAACGCAGAATAAATTTTTCCACAGATGTGATGAGCGACTTCATTTTGGCGAAGAGTGAAAATTAATTCATGTACATCATTATAAGTCCAATTCCCTGTTTGATTAAAAATAGTCTTTTGCGTATTATCAAAATAATTTGAATCAAAATAAGACGGTGTACAATCATACATGTTCATTTGCCAACCGGTCAATGCTCTAGCAACTTCGACAATATCTTCTTGTGTATAACCATTGCCTTCTCCCATGGTAAATAGCTCCATGAGTTCTCGGCCATAATTTTCATTAGGCTCGTCAGCGATGTTTTGATTGCCATTGAGGTAGATCAACATAGCAGGAGTTTTTCCAATCTCTTCGACAAAGGTTCGGAAGTTTCCAAGTGCATAAGTATGCAAGAGACTGAAGTATTTCCACATTGAACTGTTGCAATCATAAACTTCCAACTCTGTAACAAAGTGGTTGTGCCAGAAGAGGGCCAATTTACTTTGTGTTCCTTCGATGATCATATTACGAATCCATCGACTATACAATTCTTGTTGATGATCTATGTACAAATCGAAATTTCCATCGTAATCATCAGAGGTGAAATTTTGCCAGGGTGGAGGTGTCGGTGCACCGAGTGAGATCGCATCATTGATCAATTGATCCACTAGTTGAGAAGGGGTTTGTTGAAGCCCTGCTTGAATATTATTAAGCGAAGCACCAAAGCCAAGCCGACGATATAAATGAGCTACCTTTTGGGCATTCCAAGGGTTTTGAGTGCTCGGGACATAAGGAGCGACAGAATTAACAGCACAATTTTGTAAAACCATATTAAGGTTTTTCTGTAGTTTGTAAATATAGATTTATGGATTCAGCTAAATAAAATTTTTAAAAGGTGTTCAATCAAAAAAAGAATTACCTGAAAAATGCCTACTGTATATTGACAGACAGGTATTAATACATTTCTAAAATTTTTCATCTCTGAAAAATTGATTTAGAAATTTTGAAGAATCAGCTTTTTAAAAATAAATAAAATCAGAATGGGTATCGCTGAATAATAAATTTATGGCATCTTGCAAACAATAAATTTACAGAATTCAGCAATAATATACTTAAAACTCATTATTTTTAAATATTATTATTTGAACAATTTATTATTTTTAAAATAAGTTAAATAAGTAATCGAACCTTTTCTTCGATTTTTTATTTAACAGCTACTGGATCCTTACGATTGTTCAAAAAATTTGTTGATCATCAATTAGTCAAAATGAAATTGCCTTTAGCTACTATTCTAAAATTCTTATTCTTTTGTCTTTTCTCGACAAGCTTGTTTTCTCAAGTTACTTTATTGACTGAAGATTTTAACGAATGTTCACTTCCTAACAATTGGTCTGTCAATGTTGTTGGTACGGGTACTCCTGTTTATAATATTGGATTTCCTACCAACCCAAATTCTGATGAGACGACGATTGATGGATCTTGTATGTTGATCATTGATGATGATTTAGTTGGAAATAATACACCGGCTTATGCCATACAATTCTTTTCAAATGTATTTAATGGAACTACTTTTCCTGTTATTCAATTAGATATTGATTTAAACTTCAGACCGGAAGACGGAACTACAATGAGTATAAAAGTATTTGATGGAACGACTTTGCATGAAGTGAAAAGTTGGGGAGATGATAATGGAACCGGAAATCAATTCTCAGATTTTGAACACTATACATTGGACCTCAGTTATTTTGCCAGCTCTACCATGCAGTTGGTTATTGAGTATGATGATCATGGAGGGGACGGCTGGTGGGGAGGTGTTGACAACATTGCTATAGTCGGATTAGGAGAAGGAGAAAATGTTGTTTTAGAAACCTTTAATGATTGCGGAATGCCAAATGGTTGGACGACACAAGCTCAAACTGGAAATGATGTTTGGCAATTTGGATTGATAAATAATGGTAATTCTTCGGAGACTTCAATGAACGGAACTTGTTTTGCTTATTTTGATGATGATGGTATTGGAGAGAATGCTCCATTTTCTTCAGCCTTATTAACTAGTGCTCCATTTTCAGGATCTGATTATGCAAATTATACCTTAGCTTTTGATTTGATTTTGAGAAAGGCGAATGATTTGGAGCAGGTTTCGGTTTGGGTTTGGAATGGAACAGAAGCCATTTTGGCTAAGACATTTCAGGAGGATATTGGAGGCCCACAGTTTGATGAATATGAAAGAGTTGAAGTTGATCTTTCGCCTTTTAGGAATCAAACGATGCAAGTTGTTTTTGCTTATTCGGATGCACAAGACTGGGGTTGGTGGGTAGGAATTGATAATGTAAAAGTGACTGGCAATGGAGAAATCAATGATCTTTGTTCCACTGCATTTAATCTGACCACTGGAACAGAATGCCTGAGTGGAAGTAACCTCAATGCGATATTTGATGGGGAGCAACCAGCTTGTAGTAATAATAACGAAGCTGGACTTTGGTATCGTTACACGACAGACTTTACGGGGATTTTAAAAATAGAAACGAAATCCAATTTCAATGATATCATAACGGTTTTTTCTGGAAGCTGTGGAAGTTCAACAGAGGTGTCGTGTACCAATCGAGATGAGTTTGGTTTTACAGGAGAGCAAGTTTATATGGATGTTGTAGCAGGTACGGATTATCTGATTCGAGTTAGTGGATTGGATGAAGAATTTGGATTGGCTAGAGGAGAGTTATGTATTTCAGCGGAAGAAATTTCAGCTTATCCAACACCTCCTTTGAACGATGATTGTGTAAATGCAATCGCTTTGCAAATGGATAATCCTTGTGTCCTTGGTACTAACCTCAATGCAACTTTCTCAGGACCAGAGCCTTCTTTGAATTTAAAATCCCGAGCAGATATTTGGTACACTTTCATTCCTACTACTGATCAGGAAATTGAGGTTCTAACGGCTGCAGATTTTGCAGATGTGATTACGATTTATAGTGGAACTTGCGGAGCATTTTCTGAAGTCGCAAGCAATGAATTAGGTCAGTCTTTAAAAACGGCAGGACTCACACCTGGAGAAATATACTACATTCAAATCGCTGGTTTCTTTGCAACATTGGAAGGCAATATTTGCTTGAGTGTAGAAACGGTAAACCCGACTATTGCGGTGAATGATCTTTGTAGTAACGCTACGGAAATTGTAATTGGCGGCGGTTGTGTTGCAGGTGAAAATATTGCGGCAGACTTTGATGGGCCAAATCCTAGTTGTGCGATCTTCTCTGATGCTAATGTTTGGTATCAATTTGTAGCACCTGCTTCGGGTGGCGTAAAAATAAATACAGGAGCTGATTTTGTTCATAGCCTTGCGATCTACTCTGGCGATTGTAATGACCTTTCAGAAACCAACTGTTTTAATAATCCAATCCGATGTGATGGATATTTTGACGTTGGAGGATTGACACCTGGAGAAACTTACTTTATTCAAATCGCTTCAGTAATGAATCCATTATTCGGATTTTTAGAAGGAGATTTTTGTATTGATTTGTTGGATATGAATTCTACCAGTGACTTTGAACCTTTGAGTGTTGCGGTAAATGTCAATTGTATCTCTGAAGGTTTTGGTCAATTGATTATCGAAACGACGGGTGGAGTAGGAGCTTATACTTTTCAAGGAGATACGGCACAAGACACTTTTGAAACTGGTGATGAATATATCGTTGTGGTAAACGATGAGAATGGGTGTGAGATTTCAAAAATTGGAACAGTAGAATGTGGTGAAGTGCCTTGTTTTTTAAATACCGATATTTCAAAATTAGACATCTCTTGTTTTGGTGAAAACAATGGTCAAATTTTCGTTAATGTTTTGGATGGTCAGGCACCTTATACTTATCAATGGTCAAATGGAGCAACGAATGCTTTGATCAATGGTCTTGGCCCAGGAACATATACGGTTGCGATCAGTGAACAAGGAGAATGTATTTCGAATTTAAGTTTTGATATCATAGAGCCTGAGATTTTATTGTCTAATATTTCTGCAATTGGTGAAAGTGATTCTGATATGAATGATGGCTCTGCAATGGTTGAACCAACTGGTGGAACCGAACCTTATACTTTTGCTTGGAGCAATGGAGCGAATACACAAAGTATTGAAAATGTAGTTCCTGGAATTTATACCGTGACCCTGACTGATGATAGAGGTTGTGATATTGTCGAATCAATTGTGGTCAGTGATTTTGATTGTGCTTTGTCGATTGAGTCAGTGATTGGAGCGATTAATTGTCATAATGGAAATGATGGTTTTGTAGAAATTTATCCAGAAGGTGGAACTGCTCCTTTTAGCTATGATTGGAACACCGGAGCAGATACTGATGTAGTAACTAACCTTGGGCCTGGAACATATACAGTAACTATTTTTGATGCAGCAGGTTGCCCTTGGGTAGAGAATTATACGTTCACAGAACCTAGTGAATTATCGGTTTCTGCTAGCGAAGTGATTGGTGCAGAATGTTTTGGAACGGCTACTGCAAGTGCAACCGTGATTGGCTTGGGAGGTGTAGCACCATATACTTATGCTTGGTCGAACGGCGGAACAGGAGATACGCAATCTGGGATTTTTGCAGGAAACTATATCGTGACAATCACCGATGCGAATGCTTGTACCGATGTCAATATTATAGAAGTAACGCAACCTGAGGAGATAGAACCGGTTGCTATAAATACAGATAATGTTTCTTGTTTTGGTTTTAATGATGGAAGAGGAACTGTGATTGTCAATGGAGGAACACCACCGTATTCTTTTCTGTGGGATGATCCGAATACACAGGTTACTTCTCAAGCTTCCGATCTTGGACCTGGAATTTATAATGTGGAGGTCACTGATTTTAATGGCTGTATGGGAACTACTTCAGTGACGATAACTGAGCCATCAGAAATTGTGATTACCATTGATGCCGTTTTTGATGAAACGAATAATCAAGGGAATGGTGGTGCACAGGTTACGGTTGTTGGTGGAACGCCACCTTATGATTTTGATTGGCGAGTAGATGGTATCAAAGAGTCTGATGATGAGGATCCGAATGATTTGGAAGCGGCCACTTATGTTTTAGAAATTACAGATGAGAACGGTTGTAATGTCTTTTCAGAAGAAGTAGTGATTGACAATTTGGTTGGTGTGAACGATCCGGAATTGGAAGGCTTGATTGACTTGTTGCCGAATCCAACTAATGGAAAATTTCAATTAAAAATGGCTTTAGAAAATAGCGAAGAGGTTCGCGTTTTGATTACTGATGTTGCGGGCAAGATTTTGATCGAAACGCCTTCCGAATCGGTGTTGAATAAGACTTATGATTTTGATCTTTCTGAATATGCTGCTGGAGTTTATCCTCTGAAGGTATTTGTAGGGGGTAAGGTGTTTTTGAAGCAGGTGGTGGTGCAGAAGTGATAAAGTTAGCAAAATAAAAAGTGAGCAATGGGACTATGCCTATTGCTCACTTTTTATTTTGCTAGATTGCTAAATTTTATTTTCTTACTCTATTAACTTGATTATTTTAAAAGTATAAAAACTATCTTCAGAGCTAATTCTCAAAGTATAAACTCCAGTAGTTAATTGACTCAAATCCAATACCTCATTTTCATAATTATTAGTACTAGCCGATTGCTTGTAAACTCGGACTCCTCTGATATCGAAAATTTCCAGAGATACTTCTAGCGGATCATTTAAATTAAAATCAATATATAATAGATCCTGAACTGGGTTTGGAAAAACTTTAATTTGATTTGCCCATTCTGTTTCCAATACATTTACAATATCATCTACGATCACCTCTTCTGTAATAATTACACAGCCGTTTGCATCTGTAATTTCACAAACATAAGTACCCGCCGGTAAATCATTTGGATCCTCATCGGTAGAAGTACTCACCCCGTTATTCTTCCAGTCAAATTCAAAAGGCATAGAACCTCCGCTGACTGTAATTTCAATGGCTCCATTACCAGCAGTATCCATTTCATTCGTTACGTTATCTATGGAGTAGAAGATTTCTGGATTTTCCTCGATTGTAAATTCTTCAATTGCTGAACAACCATTTGCATCTGTTACTGTAACTTCATAATTCCCAGGACAAAGGTCCTCCTGACCGTTGGTCCATTGATAAGTATAAGGCCCAGTTCCCCCCGTAGCTACTATGACAGCTGTTCCATCACATTCTTGGAAACAAGCATCAGTCGTTGAGGAGCTAATTAATAATTCAAATGGTTCTTCAATAATTTCCAGAAATACAGTGGAGCAACCAATGGCATCTGTTATGGTCAGAAGATATTCCATTGGACAAAGGTCACTGATTTCACTCATGCCATCATAATCGTCATTGCTCCAATCATAATCATAAGGCTCGACGCCATCAATAATTTCAATTGAAATACTTGCATCACAATCACCAAAACAACTTGGCTCGGTGACTGTAGAAAAGACAGACATCGGTGAAGGCACTATGAAAACAGTTGGAATAAACACTCCTGTACAACCAAGGGCGTCAGTAACAGTTACCATCATAGATTCATCAAAACATAAGTTGAAAACATCTTCTGTTGTTTCTCCGTTATTCCATGAATAAGTGTAAGGTTCTGTTCCTCCGGTAACTGTTGCATCAACGGTTCCAGTACAAGCCTCTTCGCAAGGAGGACCAGTGTAAACAAGATTAGCAAGGATCTCTGAATTTTCCAAAATGCTTGCACTAATGGTCGCTGAACAAAGATTAGCATCGGTTACCGTTACACTATAATTTCCTG
Source organism: uncultured Saprospiraceae bacterium (assembly GCA_937921595.1). GTDB lineage: Bacteria > Bacteroidota > Bacteroidia > Chitinophagales > Saprospiraceae > JAHDHW01. The sequence continues at coordinate 65,686 of CAKZTD010000023.1, read as the reverse complement.
GACAAAGACCAGTTGGATCTTCTATATTTCCAATGCCAGCTTGTTCCCATTCATAAGTAAAAGGCATGGCTCCATTATTCACTTGGAGATCGATTGATCCCTCACATTCTGAAAAACAGGTCGTCGTATTGCTCAATATTTCCAAATTAATTTCACATCCTGCAGGTGCTACGTTTCCACAACTTACGGCCGTACAACCTTGAGAGTCTGTAATGGTCACACAGTAAGTGCCAGGTTCCAAATCGGTAATAATGATTCCCGTTTCTCCAGTTGACCATAGTTCAGTATAACCAGGAACTCCTCCTTCTGTTGAGACCGAACAAGTTCCATCATTTGCTCCTATTTCAGATTCTGCAGTACAAGTCACTGTTGCTATTATTGGAGATGGTTCAGTGATGATTGCTGTAGTTGTTTCTGTACATCCGATATTATCTGTTACGGTTACTGTATATTCTCCAGGACAAAGGTTTACGGGATCTTCTACATTTCCAATTGTAGGATCACTCCACTCGAAAGTGTAAGGATCATTTCCATTACTTACTGTAAGATCTATTGAACCATTACATTCATTTGCACATAGAACATCAGTACTTATCGTTTCCAATATCATGTCGCAACCTACCGTTCCTACTTCTCCACAACTGACTCCTGTACATCCGAAGAAATCTGTGATGGTTACACAGTAAGTTCCTGAAGCTAAATTATCTATCGTTATTCCAGTTCCGCCATTAGACCATATTTCTGAATATGGAGCAGTTCCACCATTTGATTGAACGGTACAAGATCCATCATTTGCTCCTACTCCAGACTCAGGAGTACAAGTGACTACTGGACTTACCGGTGTAGGTTCTGAAATGATGACCGTACTTGTTACCACGCATCCATAAGAATCGGTTACGGAAACGGTAGCTGCTCCAGCACAAAGATTGTTTGGGTTCGGCCCTTCATAAGGTCCATCCCAGCTATAGGAGTAAGGAGGAATACCGCCACTAACGGTAACCGTTGCAGCACCATCACAACCTCCATTACAAGTTGCATCTGCTGATGCAGTATTAGTAACAATCAAAAGAGGTGGCTGAAAAATAATAGCTGATATAATAGCCGAACAGTCATTTCCATCTGTAACGGTTACGGTATAATCACCAGGACATAAATCAGTTGGATCTTCTATGTTTCCAATATTAGCATCATTCCATGTATAGGTAAAAGGAGCCGTTCCATTATTTACGGTAAGGTCAATTGTACCGGTACATCCGCTTGAACAAATGGCATCAGTACTGTTTACTTCCAATTCAATATCACAACCAAATGGAGCTACATCTCCGCAGTTCTCTGCGGTACATCCATTTGAATCGGTGATCGTAACGCAGTAATTGCCGGGAGCTAAATCAATGATGATTATTCCTGATGCTCCAGTTGACCATTGTTCGGTATAAGAACCTGTTCCACCACTAGACTGAACGGTACAAGTTCCATCATTGGCTCCGGGAGCAGACTCTTGTGTGCAAGTCACCATGGCTAAAACTCCTGCCATTGGCTGAGCGATTATTGTTTCTAAAATAATAGAACAAGTATCATTTTCTGTAACGGTAACCGAGTAGTTTCCAGGTGTTAGATTATTGATCGTCGATTGGCTACTTCCATTGGACCAGATATAAGAATAAGCTCCAGAACTTCCACTTGCATTTACTGTTGCTGATCCATTATTAAAACCAAAACAAGTGACATCCTGGCTAGTAATTTCTCCAGTCAAAATACAACCTCCTTGTTCTACTGTCCCACAACTAACACCTGTACATCCAGAAATATCTGTGACTGTTACACAATAATCTCCTGGTGCTAAATCGACTGCGGTTTGAGTTTGCTGACCTGTTGGGTCATCCCAGGAGTATAAAATAATATTTTGCAAACCTATTTCTGCCGTGGCAGTTCCATCATTAGTTGCTGAATCTGTTTCGGCTATTGTACTGACTGAAAAAATAATTTCTTCAGTTTCTACAACATTGACGGTGTCAGAGTATTCGCAGTTGACTCCATTGGTAACCGTAACACTATAATCTCCTGATTCAGAAACGCTAATTGTTTGAGTCATCGATCCATCAGACCATAAATAACTGTCATAACCGACTCCAGCATCTAAGATAGATTGCCCGTCAAAGCAGAATAATAAATTACCAGAAATATTGGGCCCACCTTGAGGTTGCTCAATAATAAAATTCGCAACAGCCTGGCAGCCGTCGCTATCGGTTGCTGTTACTGCATATAGACCTGCACAAAGATCAAAAATGTTTTCAGTTGGTCCAGTTCCTTGGCCCGTCCATGTAAAAGTGTAAGGAGGTGTTCCACCTTCTGTGTTTAGTTCAATACTTCCATCACATATTCCGAAACAACTAACTTCGGTTATATTTGGATTAAAAGTGATTCCACCTGGAGAGTTGACTGAAATAGAATAAGTATTTGTACAACCATTATTATCAGTCACGGTTACTTCATAAAATCCAACGCAGAGATCTGTTGGGTCTTCCACATCAGAAACTCCTCCGGACCAATCAAAAGAATAGGGACCTGTTCCACCTGTTACGGTGAGATCTATTGTTCCATTGCAGATTCCGCAAGTGGCTTCTGTTGAAACACCATCAATTTCAATAGCATCTGGTTCCGTAATATCTACTGTGATAGAAGAAAAACAAGCATTCGCATCTGTAACGGTTACGGTTATAAAACCAGCGCATAAATTAGCAGGATCTTCATCATTGCTTCCATCACTCCATTCAAAAGAATAGGGTGGAGTTCCTCCACTTACTTCTATATCTACCGCTCCAGTACATTCACCATTGCAATCGATATTCTGAATATTTGGAACGATGCTCAGTCCATCTGGTCCGGCGATGTTTAGTTGTAAAACTTCGGTACAGTTATTTTCATCCGTAACTGTCACGGTATATATTTCTTCACACAAGTTTGTTAGGTCTTCTGATATCTCCCCATTACTCCATAAAAAAGTGAAGTCACCAGTACCGCCTTCTATTTCAATATCAATGGAACCATCGCATATTCCAAAGCAGGACGGACCATTAGAAGAAGAAGTAATGCTAATCGGTTCTGGTTCGCCAACCGTCATACTTGCTGTAGATGTGCAAGCAAACACATCAGTAACCGTCACGGTGTAATCACCAGCACAGAGGTCACTGATATCACAACCATTGCCTCCATTACTCCATTGGAAAGAATAAGGAGGAGCTCCTCCAGTAACCGTTGGCATAATGTTACCATCACAAGATCCATTACAAGATGGTTCTGAAATACTATATGCTATGACAATTAGACTGGGCTCACCTATAAAAAAAGTAGCTACTTCAGAGCAGCCAGTGTCATCTGTTACGGTGACAGTATAAACACCGGCACAAAGATTTGCTAAATCCTGACTTGTTTGGACTGGATTAGTATCCCACTCATAAGTGTACACTCCCGATCCACCGCTTACTTCGACATCAACAGTTCCTACACATAACCCATTGCAAGTATTAGATGTTGAAGTTCCCGTAATCGAAATTGTACCGGAGTCTATTATTGTATTGCCAAGAAGTAATTTAGGTGTACAAATAATAAGAAAAATTAGGATAATAAAACCAGAAAGAGAGGCTGGAATTTTGGAGTATTTAGAGTACATAACTTTATTGTTTATTTATTTACTAGTTGTTGGACTAAATTAAGTTTAATCTATTTTTTAATAAACCAAATTTTCAAGGCATAGCCTTTACAGCCAATCGTTTTGAAAACTTTAGAATATCAAAGAGACAAAACATGATTCTTAAGGTCTATTTAAATAAAAACCATTCCAACCAATTTGTATTAGAATGAGATCGTGTTGAATATTAAGAAAAAGGTAGATTATGTTGTGTATTAAAACAAAACTTAAATAATGGTGGGAAAGAAACACTAAGATAGAGAAAATATTGTGGATATGACAGCCTGATTGGGGAATTAACTTTGTCAGTTAGTGAGCGATTTCTTGAATATTAATATCTGCACATTTAAAATGCCCCTTTGGGCAAGTTTTTTTGCCATGTAGACCACAAGGACGACAATTGAGTTGGTGATGAGTTTCGAGGATGAAGGACTGCTTAGATAGTGGACCGAAACCGAATTGAGGAACAGTGGAGCAGAAGAAGGCGGTGACAGGAGCATTCATGGCTGAGGCGAGATGAAGTGGGGCAGAATCATTGACATAATTCATCCTTGCATTTTTCATCAAGGCAGCTGATTCTAGAAAACTTAAATGGCCTGCTTTTATTTCTATCCGAGTCGTTTTTGCTTTAGTTTTGATGCTCTCGCATAATGGAATATCTGCTTTTCCTCCTAATAAATATACAAGGTGCTGATCTGCAAGTGAATTGATGAGCGCAATCCATCGTTCTGCTGGAAGTTGTTTGGTAAACCAAATTGAAGCGGGAGCAATTGTGATATAAGATTCCTCCGTTTTTATTTTTTCAAAATTTTTATTGGAAGGGTAGAGCTTTGGGCCAATAAATTTATCATCGGTAAAACTTTTGATCAAAGAGAGATTTCTTTTGACTTCATGATCGTCAGTGGCTGTTTTAGAAATCTTATGTTTGGTTTTTTTATGGTATAAAAAGGAAAGCGGATTTTTATCGAATCCTGATTTTATTTTTCCTTTTGATAATACTGTAATCAATCCAGAGGAAAAGAAACGTTGTAGATTGATAACCCGATCATAAGAAACAGAACGGATGGTTTTTACGATTTGAAAAAGGTTCTTATACTTGCCATTTTTTTTATCAAAAATATAAACGTGATTGATATGAGGATGATTGTCCAAAAGTGATTGGTTTCCTTTACGTAAAAGGAAATCTATCTGTGCATCGGGGAAGTGCTGCACCAGTTTTTCAATGACTGGAGTAGCGAGGATGACATCACCGATGAAGGCGGTTTGGATGATTAGAATTTTCACGTTGCGAAGGTAGATTATATTTTCTGTTTTCTTTTTGTCTTGATACAAAAAGAAACAAAAAACTCAAGGCTGTATACTTTTTTTAACGCAAAAAGAAGTTCAAAAACCTAAATTCTAAAAACTCACCTTTGAGTTAATCTTTTACTTCTACATTCTGGATTACTAGATTTCGTCTTTTTCTCGATGATTATTTATGGTTCAAACAGTTTATAATTTTTAACGGATTTTGAATTTCTTTTTTCTAAAAATTAGAAGGCCGTTTTCCTAGCTTTTGGCTTCTGTGTTTCTTTTGATAAAGGGTTTCTGCTCAAAATGTATAGTTTTCCTGAGGTATACTAAAGGTTTAATATACGTTGAATCTAATCTCCACTCGGCGATTATCTGCTCTTGGATTTTGGTTGTTGATTTCACCTTTTCCTTGGATTGAAGTTTTGAGCTTTGAATCTTCAGGAATAATAACTCCTTGTTCAATTAAAAAATCGGCAACCTTTTTTGCCCGTTCTTTAGAAAGAATAATATTGTATTGATCGGTGCCGATGTAATCAGAATAACCGATGATCTCAATACTTTGAATCTTTTTGTTTTTTAGGTTTTTAGAAAATTGAGTTAATTTATTTTGAGCTTTTTTGGTTAAAGATGATTTATCAAAATCGAAGTAAGCGATTTCTGAAAAAGAATCTATTTTAGGAATGCTATCTGATTTTGGTTCTAGTTCTGGTTTTGAAATGGATAAAGGTTGTAAAAGTATTTCAATCGGGTAGAGGGTTTTATTATCCCAAACAGGAATGAGGTCTTTTCTTTTAAAGGGTAAATATTTATCTTCATTGATCTTAAAATCAAAATTCGCTTCGGCTTTTAAACAAAGAAAGAAACGACCTTCTTTATCAGTAGGAACTGGCTTGTGGTTTTTAGGATACAAAACGGTTTGTATAGGAGCAAGCGTGATAGAATCTTTGACGTAACCTTCGACGTAGGAGATCGGCTCACTAGATAATTCTGTGGAAAGTGAAAACTCATAAATGTCCATTTGCCCCTGTCCTCCTGGTCGATTTGAAGAAAATAATCCAGTTAGCCCATCTGCAGAAAGAAAAAATCCTAACTCTCGATAAGCTGTATTGATTGGCGGTCCCAAGTTAATTGCTTCGCCCCAAATTCCATCGTCTTGCAATCGACTCATAAACAAATCTTGTTCTCCCATCCCGAGATGTCCCGTAGAAGAAAAGAAAAGCGTTTTTCCATCATTGGTGATAAATGGAGATTCTTCGTCTTTGTTGGTATTGACATTTGGGCCGAGATTTTGAGCTTCACTCCAAGTATCGTCTTCCTGAATATAACTGACATAAAGATCCGTGCTGCCAATTCCTCCTGGTCGATTGCTGGAAAAAAACAAAGCACTTCCATCACAACTTATACAAGCTTGAGATTCCCACTTCTGGGTATTGACGAGACCATCCAAAATTTCAGTATTTATGATTTGGTCTCGTTTTATATTGGCTTTTCGGATGTCGCAAGTTCCCCCAACATCTCGTCGCTGGCAAGCAGTAAAAAACATCTGTCGCCCATCTCTGGTGAAGGTGGCCATTCCTTCATTGACGGGTGTATTGAAGACAGAATCAATATAGGTGGCAAAGTTCCAAGAGGTATCTCCTTTTTGACTGAAAAAAAGATTTTCATCTGTAAATGGACTGATCTGTCTGGTAAAATAAAGTAGTTCCTGATCATTAGTAAGGAACGGGAAATACTCATTACTTGGTGTATTGATCGGAAGATCTAGATTGTCAACAGAGCTGACGTTTTTATTGAAAATAGAATCCTTTGCGATATTACATGCTCTAAGATTTTCTGGAAGTTTGGAACGATACTCATATTCGATTTCCATTTCGTAGTTGCCATTAATTCCGAAATCTATAACAGGTAGTTTTATAATAGAATCAAATTGATTAAAGTATTTAGCTGCCGCATCATAATTTCCATAACGATAATGCGCAATGGCTACATCGGCATAAATAACTCTAGAAAAGTAAGGCTTTGTTTCAACGATTTTTTCTAGTAAGACAGCCGCCTCTTTAAACCTGTTTTGCATTTGATAAGCGGTAGCTAGCCCTCGTTGAGCAACAACATAATCGGATTTCTTTTTTAAAATATTTAAATATAATCCTTCTGCCTCCTCAGCATCAAAACGGAAGAGTGCATCTTCTGCTTCTTTGACTAGCGCTGATATTTTTTTTGATATTTTTTCCTCATTGTCTGGCTGAGCTATTACAGAAGTGGAAAGGATAATGAAGAGTAATAACAGTAGTGTGTTTTTTAAAAATAGCATGGAGGACTTGTTCTTAAAAGAGGATAAAAATCAGAGTTTAATATACATTAAACTTAATTTTTAGGCTTCGAATTGTACCCCTTGATTTTTTATTATTGATCTCACATATTTTCCTTGTAGCCATTTTTTTATAAATAAACAGACAAAGTCAAAGCGGCCATAGTTACTACTAAAAGAATTAAAAATAAGGGCATGACAAATTTTAACCATTTATCATAACCAACTTTTACAATAGCCAATGAAGCTAAAATCAATCCGGTAGGACTTATAAAATAAAATAGCCCCAGTCCAAATTGATAAGTGTTTACAATCATTTCTCTTCCGATACCAACAGTATCTGCTAATGGCGCCATAATAGGCATCGTTAAAACTGCCATTCCAGAAGAGGAGGGAATGAAGAAGGATAAACCACCATATATGAACATCATTGCATTTACAAAAATTCCTTTATTCATTCCTTCAGTGGCATTACTGGCATAATAAAGCATAGTATCGCTAATGAGTCCATCATCCATGATCACCGTAATTCCTCTAGCAATTCCTATAATAAAGGCAACCCCTAACAAATCTCCAGCACCTTTAGCAAAAGCATCCATGAAATCATTCTCTTTTAATTTTGCTAAAAAACCAATGATGATTGCTCCTACTAAAAAGGTAGTGGTCATTTCAACAAACCACCATTCAAAAAACGAAACTCCAGCAATCATTATGATGAAACAAGAGGTAAAGACTAATAATATTAATCGTAATCTGCCTGTTAGTTTTAAATTCTTATCAGTGGATTTTGATCCGAATAAAGCTTCGAGTTCTTCCTTTTGATCAAAGATTATGGATTTGCTCGGATCTGCCTTTACTTTTTTAGCATAACGAAGAATGTAGGCTATACAAATGAAAGTACAAATAACCAGCATCGCAAACCGACCATTCAGACCATTGGTCCAAGCAATCCCAGCTGCATCAGAAGCAATGATACTCGAAAAAGGATTAACCGTAGAACACATCGTGCCAATAGAAGAGCCAATAAATATGCAAGCTACTCCAACGATGGCATCATATCCGGCAGCTAAAAAAACTGGAATTAGAATCGGGAAAAAGGCCATTGTTTCTTCTGCCAATCCAAAAGTAGTTCCTCCAATTGCAATCAATGTAGTAACTACAATAATTAAAATAAACTCTCTACCTTTTAGGGTTTTAGCTAGGGAGGCAATGCCCGCATCAAAAGCTCCGGAAAGATTCATTATACCAATTAGGCCGCCTATGATAAGCACCAAAAAGATAATGTCTGCAGCAGCAATTATTCCTTTAATAGGAGATTGCAGGAATGCAGAAAAACTTTGGGGACGAGATTCTAGTTTTTCGTAGGTGTTTGGAATGCCAATAGGTTTATAGATTCCTCCATTAGTAAAGTTTTCGATTGGTATTTTAATATCTAAATCATCTAGCGTTTTTTGATTAGCTGGCAATTCTGTATTCTTTCCTTGACTGCTTCTGATGAGTTTGTCTGTTCCTTTATCATAGGTTAGACTGTCATACTTTCCTGATGGTACTACCCAAGTTAAAAGAGCTACCATTCCTGCGATAATAAAAAGAATAGTTTGGGCTGTCGGAAATTTTATTTTCTTCATTCTGGATGTTTAGAGTACTTAATTTATTGTAAACTACTATATACTTTTGTAATCAAATTTGAAAAATGATTGAATGAGCGAATTGATGTATGAGAGAATAGCCTCCCAAATGTAACAGAAACAAGCTTTACACTAAGATTTTTTCCAAATATTCACTCATTCTTTCATTCACTCATTTTGAAACGGAATATTGAGTAAATCACTAAAAATTAAAGACCTAGCCTAAAAGTGTATAGCAATTTAAAATTATTAAAATCTAGTTGTCCAACCATTTTTTGAAGCTGCTTTTTTAGTATACTTCACTTCATGGACATTTTTATCATCATAATTAAAAAGGGTAATGGTACCACCAGTATTTACCAATTTTATATTTTTTGATTTTACCTTGACTGTAAGAAAAGCGTTGGGCTCAATGCTTAACTTATCGAGCAATTGTTTTTTATTTGGTTTATTGGAAATGTACCAACCATCGAGCTTTACCGCTTTGTCTGTTTGGTTGAGTAGCGTGATGGTTTCCTTGTTGGTTTCTTTGCCTTTTGGATTGACCAATGCAGCGACAATAGAGATGCCAGTTGTGATGGCTTTTGGCTTTTTAGGTGTTTTAGGTTTAGGCTTGGGAGTCGTTTCTGTGTTTGTTGACTGATTGGGTCCAGTAGCCATAGATTTAGCTAAAGCAACAGCTTTGGCAGCATTGATTTTTCCAAAACCAAACCATTCGGAATGACTGGCTTTTCCACGACCATCGTAGGCTCCTTTTTTATGTTTTAAAACAATATCAGTACTGTCATCAGTAATTTTATCAGTCGTTGTTTCTATAATCGTTCTAACTTGTTTTGCGGTAAGATCTTTATTGGCAGACATGACTAGGGCCGCAACACCTGCAACGAGTGGCGTAGCGCTGGAGGTTCCTCCAAAGAGTCCGGTGTACCGACTATTTCCCGTAAATCCAAGTCCAAAATTTTCATTATCTGTTGTCCAGATTCCACGACCTGGCATTTTTTCAAAAGGATCGAGTGGATGCCAATTGGAACTTGGCGCAGCGACACTGATTTCTTTTCCCCAATTACTGTAAGCAGCTTTTTTGTTTTGACTCGTAGAAGCAGCAACAGCCATGACTTCTTTATGAGCACAGTTACCATTGAGGATTGCTCTCGCTTGTTTGACAATTCCATGAGAAGGATGCCGCCATTGGAAATCGGTGTTTCCAAAATCTTTTAATGGAGCATTAAAATTACCAGCAGCAAATAAAAGGACTGCACCTTTACCTCTTGGTCCTCCGGATTTTACAATCTCTGTAAATTTTCTATCGAGTAAACTTCCTAGTGGTGCATACACAGGAACTGGCCCCCAGCTGCAAGAAATAACATCAGCTCTTTTTCCAACATAATCAAAAATTTCCCAAAGCAAATCATCATCAGCTGCTAGATCAAATCGGATAGGCATGAAGGCACAACCCGGTGCGATTCCTACGACTCCACTTCCGTTTTCTTCTCCGATGGCAACACCGGCACATGGCGTACCATGATAGTCATTATGTGCTTCTACTGGAAATGGTGATTTATCTCCATCTACAAAATCTCTTGCATGTACGACTTTGTCTTTTCCTCTTAGATCAGGATGGGTAAGGTCGAATCCATCATCTATCACAGCAACGATAATATCTCGGGTACCTTTGGTGATTTTCCAAGCACCTTCCGCATCGACATCCGCTCCAGCAACGAGCTCTACTCCTGGTCTACTTTTTAAATGCCATTGATAGTAAAAATGAGAATCTGTAGGCGAAGCCGTTTTGTCAAAACGATTGACGAGGTTTGGTTCTGCATAATCTACTTCAGGCATGACATGAAGATCGTTGCAAAGTTTTACTGGATTTTTTCCTGCAGACTTGGTGACTTTGAAAAGATAAGAGTGTTTGTGATCTCGGTATTGTTTAATGAATTGTAAACCGCAATCAGTTAGGATGGTTTCTATTTTTGAATTGCTGGTGTTTGCTTTGAACCGAACAGCTACCATATCGGTGATGTAGTATCTGGTCGAAGCGTCACCTGCTGGTTTGTAAGCATGATGGAAGACCATTCGGGTATCGTATTTTGCCCTAAGTTTGTCGACTAAGGCGTTACAATCTTTACCTGTAGCTTTTATTTTGAAAACATTGTTGAAGACGCGTTTGACTTTTGCCACTTCGGGGTTTTGATTGACTTCGTAGATGAGTTCTTCGTCATTGACGATGGCAGTGAAGTATTCGGTTTCTTTTTGGATTTTTATTTCCTGGTTGTTTCTGTGGAGGATATAGGTTTTTGCCATTGTTATTGTTGCTTGTAGCCTTTTGGGCTTGTTGTTGGTGTCAGCCTTTCAGGCTTTATTTGTGTTAAAGCCCTTCAGGCTTTTTGGTGGATGTTCTTGCTTGTAGTCTTTCGGGCTTGTTAGTGGTGTTAGTTTACTTTGCCTTCTTTTATGAGTTCTTTTCTTATACCTAAAAGTACATCATTTAATGTAATTTTATTAGTGTTTTGGGATAAAGCTTTTAGGGATGCATATTGGACGATGTTCATGATGTTGGCTCCAGTAAGTTCGTACTTTTGAGCGATGGATCTCAGGTCGATTGATTTATCTAATTCTGCTTTTTCGGGGAATGCATTTTTCCAGAGTTGGAATCGCTCTGCGGAAGTTGGTATAGGGAAATAAATGATGGACTGAAAACGTCGAGTGAATGCATCGTCGATATTGCTTTTGAAATTGGAGGCTAAGATTACGAGGCCGGAGAAAGATTCTATTCTTTGTAATAAATAGGAAACTTCTTGGTTCGCATATTTGTCATGAGCATCTCGGACATTGGTTCTTTTTCCGAAAAGGGCATCAGCTTCATCGAAAAATAATATCCAGTCTTTATTTTGAGCTTTGTCAAAAAGATTTGATAAGTTTTTTTCAGTTTCGCCAATAAATTTTGAAACGACATTTGAAAGGTCGATTCTAAAAACATCTTTTCCAGTTTGTTTTCCGAGTAGGGTAGCGGTGAGTGTTTTTCCTGTTCCGGGAGGGCCGTGAAATAATACTCGATATCCAGGTTTTAGTTTTTTTGACATGCCCCAGTCTTCGAGAAGCTCATTATGATGTTCTACCCAGATTCGTATTTCGTCTAGTTGCTCGAATGTGTTTTTTGGTAGCACTAAGTCTTTCCAACTTTGTTGGGATTTCAATAATTGAGCAGGGAAGTCAGTGCTTAAAAGAGGAGGGGCGACTTTGCCCGTTGTAAATAATTCGATGTATTCAGAATCAAGGACTAATTTTCCATTGGTTTTTGAATTCCCAAGTTTAACGGTATCTAAATATAAGATTCCCTTTTTTCTAAACCAGTGATCTTTGGAAAAAAGATTTAGGGCTTCTTTTCTTTTTTGTAAATCTTCTCCGGCAATTAAAAATAAAGCAGTTTCTCCAGTTGGTAGGAAACCGCGATTGCCTTCGCCTTTTACGCCTCCGAGTTCAGCGAAATCTCCGGATTGGGGTAAGTTGTTAGTAATAATTTTGCTGAGAAAACCTGGTAGCAAATGAGGGATTAGTGCCAGACAAATTGTCAAGTATTCTTCAGGTAGAGGATTATGTTTTTTTAAAAATGAAGTAAATGGATCATTTTCATCTTTGATAGGTGGTGTCTTTATGTTAAAGAAATCGAAATTCTCTTCTCCATTATAATGGCTCAGCAATCGATTGTTGGTGATGGTGCTGAGGTAGTCAGAAATAATTGTTAGGTTAGAATTCACAGATTTAATGTTTTAAATAATTTATTGTTTAAAATAATAATTTTAATGCTAAATCAGTAACCAAATGAATTTGATTTGAATCACAATTTTATGGAGTTTTACAAACTACAGGAGACGTTGTTCCTTTTCCTTTATGAAAATCTTCAATGGTTGTTTGCCCTGTGCAATCTACGTTTTGTTCAGATTTGGATAAAGCAGTTTTTATCATTTGAAGAAAAGCAGCGGTTTTAGTTTTAAAGGTTTGCAAATGATTTTCGAAAACCGATCTTTCTTGTCCAATAGCTCCTTTGAACGTTGGGTAAGCAAATGTTGAATGATTGTTTTGGATGTGTTGAATAAATACTTCACCATGTGCTGCTTCGTGTTTTCGTAGATGAGTGTCTTTGCCTTTTGCACCAGCTTCTGTTCCAACGCCATAACCTGAAGTATCGGTCGGATTTGCTTCTGAGCTATAATGAGTTTGGATTTTAAAAGAAAACTGAAGTTTGGTTGGAGTCGGCGTGATACTCGTAATCTTACCCTTGCCATCATATCGATAGGCAGGATAATTAATGCTTGGATTTAGGACAGGAGTTAATTCTGTTTCGGCACCTGAAGAGACTTTCGCAGAATTAAAAACATCTTGCTTAACGATAATTTTTATATTATCAAATTGATATTCAAAGCCACCATCAGCTGTAGTAGTTGCATCTTTTGTATAAGAAGTCGATGGCATTTTTTTTCGGATATGTTCTGCCATTTTTAAATTATCCTTAATAAATTTTTGACTAGTTATCTTATTGATCAAGGACTGCTTTTCTATTACATTAAGCTGGTCAATACTTTGATTAACTGTAGCATTGCTGATGTCAAGATCATCGATGAGGCCATTGTCCACTCGGAAATTATCCAGGGCTTTGATAGCAATTTTTAGTTTTTCTTTTCGGATTTTTACGTCCGATTCCTCAGCATAAGATTTTCCGACATTTAAGATCGGTCTATTGTCTGTTAAGTCCAATCTTAGGAAATTGGCTCCAGCTTCGTAGCCACTGCCCGCTAGTTTTCGACCATCCCCAGGAAAATGAGTTTTGAGATCCAGCCACATTGTTTTTTGAGCATCAATAGCAATTTGTGTCGGACTAGGAGGCTTGGGTTTTCGGTTGATGCTTTTATTATTTTGCTGGACGACATGCGTTAATTCATGGGCTAACAAATGTTGGCCACTTTTTGAATTAGGATTGTATTTGTTTTTATTAAAATAAATATCATTACCAAAAGTGAAAGCCTGAGCATTAATTTTCGAACTCATCGCTTGTGCTTTTTCATTGGTATGAATCCTGACATTTTTGAAGTTTGTACCAAAAGCGGATTCCATGTTGTTTTTTACAGGATCTGCCATCTGATTACCACTGCCTTTGCTTTGCTTGATTTGTTGTGCTACGGAATTAGGCGCAATAGCGATTTTTCCATTTGATTTTGCTTGTAGAGATTCTTCTTCCTCTTCCATACGGAATAGTTTTGCCTGAATTGGTTCCTCTTCTTCCTCTTGTCGAAAGAGTTTAGCTTGCACTGCTTCCTCTTCCTCCATTCGGAAAATACTTCGGCTTACTTTAGTATCTTCTTGTTCGCAAGCAGCACATTTTCGATGGATGCTGGGATTGGTTATTTTATTGACCACATTATCGGCCATTGCATCTGCTTGGACTTCAGCAGGCTCATTGGGTTGAGAAACACTTAGTTTAGTTTGTACCTGAGGTTTAACATCAAAAAAAGGAGTAGTGTCTGATGTTTCCAAAATGGAATTACCTTCTTTTTGAAAGAAGTTCTCTGAAGAAGAAAGATTAGGTCGGCGATTGCGACGGCGGTATATTCGGGGTTTCATAATTTAAAAAATTATAATGTTTTAAAAGTACTAAAAAAAAGGAGTAATGTACTTTATTATTTAATCGTTTATTAGCTCATCTAGTCTTCGGAATGGGATTCTCTGGTGTTCGTTAGATTCAAGGTTTTTTTGAACAGCAACGTAATTTGAAAGCTTTTCCTGATGCTCTTGATCCAAGCCATTAAAAAAACTTATGATTCTATCTATTGCTCTTTGTTGTAAAGGTCGATCTGCCCCAAGCCAGTAATTAGTCATAGAATATAAAGATCTAAAAATATAGGGATCTGGTCTTTGTAAATTATCACTTGGGTATGAAAGTATAAAAGCATTTAGATGAGCTAACGTTTCAGTATTGTCATCATCGTTATTAATAAAACCAATGGTAAGGGAGTGTTCCAAATCAGTAATTTGCCCTTGACGTTCTTGTAAGTTTAGCCATGTCTGAAAACTTTGATTTGAATCTGAATTTCTCCAATTTTCAAGTAATTGAATAGAGCGTTGTGCCTGCGTATAGTGAGTAAGTTCGTGAATGAAAGTTGATCGCACATCATCAGGAGAATTTCTATTAAAAACACCAACTCCAATGACTAAAACAGGGCTCGGGATTTCGCTGGTTATATCCGTAGGAAGACTTCTTATTCCTCCCCGACCATTTGCATTTGTCATATGGATACTAAAGTTAAAACCAGGTTGATATTCAAAAGATCTTTCTACAATATGGAATTCACTTATATTGGTGCCTGTCGCTTCCGCTACTAATTGAGTATATATTCTATTTGCCTCCATGAGATGATCATTACTTCTTAAAGTCGCTGCTGAACGAGCTCGTTCGACCCAATCACTTCGATTGCTTTCGGATGCTCCTTGATGAAGATTTTCAAAACGAATGTTTTGAGTTCTCCTATAGTTTTCGAATGGAATTATACGATATTGGACATCTGTTTCGAACGGACTTAAATTAGTTTTATAAACATGATATCTATTTTGATCATCTTGAACAATTGCAATCACTCGAGTGATATTTTGATGCGCAATATTTAGTGCAGTTGCTTCATGCTCAAAACCAGCAAATGTTCCTTGATCTTCTTGAGAAAGACTAAGTTCTTGTTCGGCCATAATATTACCACGGATGGTTTCTGAACCGGTATTGGGTAAGTCTATTTCATAATTAGCAATTGGATGATTAATGACATTAGGTAGAGCTCTTCGTTGGATCTGGTGTGGCTTTCCATTTTGGATATTCGTATTGGTATTTGTTTCGAAGGTTGGATTTCTAAAGTTCGATTGCTGGACAACGTGAGTAAGCTCATGTGCAAGTAAGTGATCACCTGATTTTGTTCCGGGATTAAATTCTCCTTGATTGAAATAAATATCCGATCCATGAGTAAATGCTCTGGCTCCAATTGACTGACTGAGTTCACTTGCTTTGGTTCCAGTATGAATTTTTACATGATTAAAATCCGTGTTGAAACTGGCTTCCATCTTTTGTCTGGTCGCTTCTGACATTTCAGAACCATTTCCAGAAGAGGAGAGTCCCTTTTCAAATTGATCGTTTGCAGTAAGGTTTGTATTCGAATCAGAAATTGAGGATAAATTAATAGAAGGTATCCTTTTAGGTCGAACTTCTTGTTCTTCGCATTCACTACATTTTGCCTGAACTGCTGGGGCACCATTTTGTGCAACACTTTCGGGGATAAGGAGGGAAGGAGTCAAAACATCTTCAATCGTGTCTATTATCGTATCTTCTTTTTCTTTAGGCTTTTCTTTTTTCTTTTCAATTATTGGAAAAACGATAGTATTCCCAGGACCGATGAAACCTTCTTCGCAATCTTTAGGATATATCAGGGTTGGTTTTCCTGAGCTATCAAAGCTGCAAGGTTCATTAAGAACAGTAACATCAAAGACATAAAATCCGGAAGGTAATCGAATCCCTTTATTTACCTGGAAGGTGATAAATGAAACGACTGGAACATTACCAATGGTTTTGCCAACAAAAACTCCATGTGAAATTGTTTCACCGATTTTTGAAAATAATTCCTTATAACTTTCAGCAGGAAAGCGAAGTGCCGGGCCTTGAGAAATACTATCAACGACTGGTTTATAACTACCTCCTAATTTAGCAACATGTCGGTTGACAAGCGCAGGATCACCGGTTTTAAAATCTTCACATCTTTGGCTTAAGTCAGGATCAATAGCTGTTGTATGAAATGGCTCCGGAGTCTCTCCACATTCTACACTGCTCAAAGGAATGATTACGCCTTCGAGTTTTCCATCTTTACAACCCGCTTCATAATTGCCAGGGAGTGTGTACTTAGTAGGGGGGAAGTCAAACATTTTTAAAAGACCAAGCGTATCTACTTTGGCAATTCCAGCAAAATCTGAGAAAGAGGTTATATCATTTGGATCACCATAAGTCAGTGCTTTGGGGTCTATGAAAAATTCATTAAAATTCTTTTTTTCTACTGTGAATTTACAAGGATCATTTTTTCCAATAAATAAGAACTTTCGATAGATTTCTGTTTCTCCTTCTTTAGGTCTATTACCGATATTTATAAAAGCTAAAGTTGCTCCACAATTACCCATTTGGTTAGCGATTCGTTTTCCTGCAAAAGGAATTGCTGATAGAGATGCTCGTCCTGTTTTAAATTTGAACCTATGGAATTCTGATAATTTTAATGAATCTGAACAATCATCTTTGCAATCCTCTTCTGCGAAAGGAAGGGTAGGTAAATTTCCACAACTAGCATTTGTGATTGGTTTTAGTGTACCGCTTGCTGATCTTGTTGAATCGCCATCACAGAGGATACCATATAAATCAATTGTTTTTGAAACGCCATTTCCATCTATGGTCAGCTGCTCTTTATTTGTTCCTCCTATGATTTTTAATTTTGCAGAACCTTCAAAATCGGAATCTTGGAGAAATAATCCAGAACTACTTTTTTCTAACTGCTTAGGTGTCTCAAGCGTAAACTTTTTACTACTCATCTTATTAGCATTAATAGAGCTGCCACCTGCGCCACTAAAGCCGCCGCCAGCAAAAATAAAAGTTCTATAAATAGGGGCATCAAGATCTTTAGAACCTATGGTAATAATAGCTCCGCCGAGTATTGCTTTTATTCCAATGAAATCTAATATTTTATCAATAACCGAAGCTGCTTTAGCTAGTTTTTTAATTAGCTTAATGGCATCTAAAGGATTTCCTGATACTCGAATCATTTGAGCAACATACTCTTTGGCTGATGCTTGTCTGGTTTCTGGAGGGCAATCTTCTTGAGAAGGATAACAATCATCGACCGTCGGCGGTGCAGGAACTACTCCGCATTTTACAGGACCAATGGGTCTTAAAAATCCATCGGTATCTTGATGTTCATTTAAGCAGTCAATAGAATTCCATTCACCTGGAATAAAGATTGAAAAAGGAGAGCCAGCTTCAGAACCTGACGTTTTTAAAAACTCACCTTGACGAAGATTTGATAATAATTTTACTGATCCTTGGAAACTAGAAGGTGCATTTGCTTCATCTGGGTTTTTAGTTGCTAATTGTAATTCTGTTGAAGCAGATACCGGTCTAAAAATATCAGCAAAAGATGGAATTTGAAATTGACAATCATCGAGAAAAGGGATAGATGAGGTCCAAATAAATTCTCGATAGACTGGCTGAGCAGGATTTTCAAAATGCCCAATATTTACACGGAAATTGTTAAATCCTGCGCAAGCAATCTTTGCTAAATATTTATTAGAAGGCAACATCTTATCCGTGTCTGAGCAGTCATCTTTAGTCGAACTTAAGTCAAGAATTATGCTTACTTTTCTTGCGGTTCGATCTTCCACGCCATCTATTATTGGAGCGCCAGATATAGTTCGTCGTACTTGGGCTAATTGCTCACCAAAAGGGCTAAGAGGTGTTTTTATCAAACTGCTATCTATTCCCTCGGCGATTAATGTTTCTGCAGTACAGGAACCTCTTCTGCTAGAGAGGTCGAAATTATGAGCATCGTCGCCGGTTGTACTAGCTTCACCTATAATTCGGAGATGAAGGTCAGACGCAGTAGGGTGTTTTAGTTGAGCTTCATTGATTTTAGGAATGATCTGACTTCTGATAAACGCTCTATGTTCTGTTTTTAAAAAATGTTTATCGATATCGAAATTCGAAATCTCCCAAGCTGCGAAAGCAGGTAAAAAAGGAAAAATAGGAGGTAAAGTGGTTTGTTTTATAACTTGACTCTCTCCAGGTCCATGTTTTGCTTTTCCGAAACAATTGCCTACTGCTTCAGGAGGTTTTGCAGGAGCTATTGGAGCGAGACTGAGTTCTATATCCATTGCACTCAAAGTACCTGGTCCGATGTCTCCGTCGACACTTAATGGCATACCATTCGCTCCATTTCTTCCGGACTGAAATTGTCGAATAGCTCTATCCGTTTCACGACCAAATTCCTTTCGAGACATTTCATCGCGAAGTCCAATTCTATCATAGCCGATACAATTTGTATTTAATAAAAGTGCTTGAATCAAAACGACTGCATCATCAGCATCTCCTTTTTCTAATAAATCATAATCTGATGCGGATTCAAAAACAGATTGCCTGATGCTTTCTAATTTGGGGTTCGTTCTAAAAGTATTAGGCTTTGGACAAGCTGGTGTTAATGGATCAGTAGATTTGCAATCTGCATCTGCGCATTTTGCTTGAATAATTTCTGATGGTTTTTTCTTTATACTTGCTCCTTGCTGAATGGTATGTGTCAGCTCGTGCGCCAATAAATGTTTTCCGCTATTACTCGAAGGAGCAAATTTCCCTTGATTAAAATAAATGTTATTGCCATGAGTAAAAGCTTGTGCATTTATTTTATTACTCAAACTTGCAGCAGTTGAATTGTTGTGAATTCTAACTTTGCTGAAATCTGCTCCAAAACCAGACTCCATTTCTTGTCTAGTGTCCGGTGAAAGCTGTACTCCTGAATTTGCACTTGTTTTTAATTGTGTCTCAAAATTAGAATGGACTGAAGTATCTGAACGTGAGTTTGATTTAGCTTGGATTGGTTCCTCCTCATCGAGAGAAAGACTACGTTGAACTTTATGATTACTAGTTGACTTTTTAATAGAATGAGAGATGTTCTCAAATAATGGTTTAGTCTGGACTTCTTCTTCGCAGGTATTGCATTTTCTTTGAATAACTGACTCTGGTTGCTGACTTACGCTAGTATTTGTTACTTGGTCCGCCATTGCATCGGCTTCTTTTTCGTATTTATCATTGGGCTGGCCGATGCTTAGTTTGGGTTGTATGTTGAAAAAAGGTGTGCTTGGGTTTTGGGCAAAGAATGATTGTTCTCCGGATTTGTTGAAAAAGGGAGTTGATGGTTTGTGGTTTGTGGATGATGTTTTTTTCTTTGGTGTTTTCATTTTTTGGAAACGTGTTTTTTGACACGGATTTTAAAAACACAGATTATCACGGATTTTTTCTTAGGGCTTTAGGCCCAATCTACCCAGAGGATGCTTTTCATCCAGGGGAGTTTGATCATGGAAATGCTCCATGGTATTTTTGAAACTAAGATGTCAACTGTTTTGTTTTCTATGAATAATTTCCAATCATCGTTTTCTTTTTGATGAAGTTTTCCTTCTCTATTGAGGAATGTATTTTGTAGTCCTTGTGGGGATGTCGTTTTTATAACTGGCCAATGCTTAATGCTAGATTCTAAAAGTAGTTGGCATTGGGATTTGATTTCCTTATTGATAATTAAAGTGTTTTCTATTGAAGCGCTTGTAGGTATTCCACAAATAATTTTATTTAAAACAAGATTATATTCTGGGTTTTTCGTTTCTCCATTACAGAGGTATTGTAACACTAAGGCTGCTTGATGTTGGTGGTATTCATCGATGAATTTTTTGTCTTTGGTGTATTCCAAATGTTTGAAAAGATTTACAATAAAAGGATGGAGCAGGATGAGTCCTGCATTGGTGATATAATGAGGGTTGCTTGGTGAACGGTGGTGGTATTTTGATATTTTGGGTTTTGGGTTTTCTACTTGGGGTTTAATTTTGGACTTTTGGTTTTCGATTTTTAGGTTTGGGTATTCATTGTCCTGCAATTCTCTTAGAAGTAATTTTAATTTAGTGTTACTTTTTTGTGTTTTTAGAATATTGCTGTCAATGTTTAGGTTGTTAATTACTTTTGTAAAAATCGTTTTTACTGATTTTGTTGAATTAAAGCTAGTTGAAAAAATCTCAGGAATGCTTGTGATCCAGATTTGATTTCGTACTAATCTTTTTGAAAAATGTTTTTCTAATCCTTTTTGAAACTGATCTAAATCAGTTATGAAACTATCTTCGACTTTTTGCTGATTTATTAATTTTTGAAAAAAATCATCGCTGAATTGAAATACTATTCTTTTTAAAATGTTTTGATCAAAAGGTTTTAAGCAGTCCTCGATTTTCCACTTGTTTGCTTTTAAATCTTCGAGTATGGATTGCTCGAATTCTTCTATGGTGATTTTGTTTTTCCACCAAGGAAGTGTTCCATTTTTTAAAAAATAAACAAATGTATCTTTCAAGGAGTGCTTAATTACCTTTGCTTTTTTTTGCTCAAAAACTTTATCCAATTGTAAGATCGTTTGTGCTTTAATCTGCTGGATCAATTGTGCTTCGAGATACTTTAGATCTATCTGTCCAAGATCAATTTCAAGTTTATCAATCCTAATCGTTTTTTCAGGATCGTATTTGTCAAGAGTTTTTTCAATGAGGGGGATTAATTTTTCTTTTAAAATAGCAATACTTTGATCTTTGACCTTGTCCAGATTTTTTTTAGAATCTTTAGTCAATTCAAACGAAAGTCTATTGATGATATGTAGATTATTTGTTGTCATTAAATTTTAACCTTTTTCAATAATCCAGAAAGGACAGATCGTTTTTGATGCTGCTTTTTAAGCGCGGTCAATGCTTTTTTAGAAGTAGTCAATTTAGCTTTTGTTTTGAAGCTGTTTAATTCTTCGATCAGCATATTGATCGCGTTCGCTTGATCGCTAGTTACTTTGACATCTTTTTTGAGTCCTTTAATATTGGATAGAAGGCCGAGAATTGCTGTATCAAGCGTTTGTTCTAGAGCGACTAATTGTTCCTTATCTGCTTTACTCGGTCGTTTTTTGTTTTGGACTGTTTTGACCGAATCAGAAAGACTGACTACATTTGCTGCTAAGGTTTGCAAATTGCTGCTCTTGATATTCCCCACTAATGCCTTCGTCGTTGGAGAAATTGCTGGACCAAAACGTCCAATAACTACTGGAGGTATATTACCACCTGTTCCACCTCTTCCTATTACAGTTCCACCGCCACCTATTCTTCCGACTTTAGACCAATCAACATCTGAAATTTCGGTATTAATATTTCTTACAGAAGCTTCTAAGCCATCGATTTTGTTGATTTGAGTTTGCTGTGTATTGACTCGAGATTCTATAGCACCAATTCGATTGACTTGAGTACTATTTCGATTAACTGAAGTTTGTAGTCCTGGTATTTTATCCGTCTCTCGTCTATTCGTTGTAATCTGACTTTGCAATCCAGGGATTTTATTAATCTCTCTTTGATGACTTCCAAACCGTTCGTCAAAACCTCTACCTTGGTTTGTAAATTTATTATCCAAGCTGGTAAATCGTTCGTCGATACCTGATTCAATATCACCAAAGCGTTCGGTGAATAAAGTTCCAAATCGATCGTCAATAAATCCAGGATCCAAGACTCCGCCATTATCTGGAAGTGTAATTGAACCCCTATCTACTTTTGCGGTGAGTATTGAAGGAATGACCGTTTTATAAAAATCGTTAGATTGTGTTTGGAAAGCTGTTGCAAAAGATTTGACTTCCGTAAATCTCGTATTGAGTTTAGGGATTTTAAAAATATCCAATTTGTCAATCCATCTAAATGGAGGTGCCGTTGGTGGAATAAATTTAATAGGTGGTTTTATGTCATCTTGAACAGGAGGAGTGATCTCCACTTCCGGATCTTCCTCGAAGGTACAGCAGTAGGGTAGTGCAAAATCTGCAACAACAATGTTTTGATTGTTTACTTCTTCATAAACCAATACGAATGTTCCACCCTCAGGTACACCTGCGAGATGTTCGAGACCAACGTTTTTCTCATAGAATTTTTGAAATAAAAATTGCTCTTGCAGCTTTTCTTTTTTCTTTTTTCTAAAATCGAAAAAACGTTTGTAACGATTAAGTTTGTTGTTGACTACAAAGTCTTGATGTGGTAAGGTGTGTTTGGTTTGAGTTGAATTAAAAACATTTTCATTGATCTCATGTCCCAAGGAAAGCGCTGAAGTATAAGCTGTTTCGAATTTAACGAAATTGGTTTCTAAGGTTTCTGTTTTTGCGAATAAAGAAATGTTTACTTTTTCTAATTCGCTATTCATTTGAACCGCTTTTGATTTTGCGGTCAAAAGGTTGTTTTTCAAAGTAGGTTCATCGGTGAAATCATTGTCATCGATGGCGGAAGTCTCTAGTTCCTTGTTAAAATCTCTGACCAGGTTTATGTTGTCAAACATTTCTTCTCGATAATGGAAAGTCAAATTGTTTAAACCTGGGAATCGATATTTTGGTCGAAGTTTAACTCTTCGGTGATCACTGCTGATCATGATGTGTTCTACTTTGAAACCGATGTTGTACCGTTGTTTTAATAAATCCAGTCGAGCTTCTACGTTGTCTAATTCCTGGCCGAGGTGACCTTCGATTCTATAATGATCGTATTTAGTGGTGCAATATCTGAAAGGCGATTTTGCTGCGTCGATTGCATTTTGGTCATTACGGTTATGGTAGCTAAAAGTATAGGCTGCTTGCCCTCGAATATTTTTTTCAAAATTCCAATAAGGAGCTAGAGGAAAGAGACGAGTGTTGTAATAAAAGGGAATAGCCTTTTCACTCAATGTCTTATTTTTATGAACACTCGGTGTGATGTCAATATCTCTGCTGGAAGAAAATCTAGGAATATTGAAAGCAAGAATCATGAGGTCGATACGTTTGTGGAGCATCATTGCTTTTTGAACCCTGCGATCTTTTTGATTTAAAATTGGAGCCTCACAAAAGTAATGACGATAGTTATCTGGAAGGTAAACTGTTGCAGGTCCAGCCAGTGAACCCAGCATGATGTGTTTGGCAAAGCTTTGAGGATTTGGACAACATTCTACATATAGATCGTAGATGGTTTCTTTAAATTCACCATAAGCTTCGGCGAGGTCTTTCATGAAATCATAAACATATTGAGTATTCGTACTATTGGTATCTATGGTCAAATGCTTATCTAAAGTTTGCTTCCATTTTTCTGCTGGATTGGCATTGTTGTAAAGTGGTCGGATGAGA
This sequence comes from uncultured Saprospiraceae bacterium, assembly GCA_937921595.1. Classification (GTDB taxonomy): domain Bacteria; phylum Bacteroidota; class Bacteroidia; order Chitinophagales; family Saprospiraceae; genus JAHDHW01. Next base: position 41,806 of record CAKZTD010000023.1, on the reverse strand, counting down.
TCTTGCAAATAACCACCTTCGTTTTCACCACATGATTTTACTAGTGCATCAACTAGATTATCTTTGGAGTTATTCACTGCGGTTTGGAAACGTTCAAAAAGATGTCGTCGTTGAGTGATGGCGGCTCCAGGAATGTTGTCGGTGTCTTCATCACGGTCATTGGATAGAACGACTCTCTCCATGTCAATATTCGGAAGTTTGAAAAAAGCATCTTGAGATTTTAAACCAATATTTTCCAAATCTGCCTGAGCAATCAATAAGGGAATGAGTTCTGCTCTTTGTTTCGGCCCTGCATTATCACAATCTAATTCTGTACAATCTTCTGGTGGTTCTAAAAAGCTATTAAGGTATAAAACGACGACCATGTTGTCGAGGCTTCGACTACCTTCATTGAAATTTTCCAAGGGAATTAAGTTGTCCACTTCTGCATCTGTGATGTCTTCGGCATAGAGTCTGAACAAGTCAATTGAATTAGCATTTTCATTCGGCCAGAAAGGAGCATATCTGGCTTTTTTATCATCATAGGGTTTGAACTGGGTATAATTCGTAGCAGTATGCAGATGTAACAGATCGCCATCAGTAGTTAAGGCTGCTCCTTTGCTGATGGAGATGCTGGTTTGATTGATGTATCGGATTTCGAGACCACAGACGATACCGGTACCCATGAGTTTGGTTCTGGTCAGTCGATGTTGTCGATCGAGGTATTGGATGACTCGATTGAGTTGGTCGGCGGTTAATACCTGATTGTCTTCGAAGAAGTGGAATTCGTTTATTGGGTTGTTGAGTTTAACAGGTACATTTTCCATATGATGGTGTTTTTTATATTTTTTAATTTTTTTTCTTTACTTTTTTCATTGCTAAAAAAGTAACAAAAAAGCTAGTCCAAAAAAATGCTCTACACGCAGTCAGTCACCCACACCCACATTTTTGGACATTCCCAACCCACAGTATCTGCTAATCTTTTCCTTTGTGCGTTTTATTTAAAAACTTTTGTATTCTTAAATTCTACAGATCGTCTACTACTCCGGGATCTGGTTCTTCGGTATTAATCAAAGGGTCTAGATCGCCAATGTGGGTTCGACCGAGAACTATTGGATTTTCTTCATTTCCATCCTCGCAATCGTGTAAGGTTCCTTTGTGGTATATGGTATATAATTTATTGATCGTGTCAATTAATTCGTTGAGTGATTCATTGGTGTCTGATGGTTGATTGCCATCGAGATGACCATGTTGATAATCGAGCCATGCATGATAATTGGTTTCCAATTCTTGCATCTGATCAACGCCGATCCAACAAATCTTTGCGAGAATATGAGCTGGTAATTCTTGCCGGATTATTTTTTCAAAATAGGCTCTAAAATCCATGTTGTTAAATCGAGGCGTATATCCAGGTAGAACAACACTGACTCTAAAAGAATAAGGATCAAGTGGCGCACAGGTTGTACAATCTTCTTCTGCACAAACTGGTAAGAAATTATCATTGTCTTTTCGGGGTTGAAGTAGTAGATGTTCGATCAGATAAAATCCTTCGTCACTGAATTTCTCGTTTAGGAAATTGATTAAATAATTGATGGCTTCCTGACGTTCTTCTTCTGTATCGAAAAATTCAATTCTTCTGGCAACAACTTCATTGTTGTTATCTATAATGTTGAAATAAAATGTTCCATTTTCTGCAACGAGTAGTTGATAGTTTGTAGAACTCATCCCTAATTGTATGGCCGTTTTCATTTCTTGTTCTGCGAGTTCTTTGTCAACAAAATGCTGGCTACTACTGAGTAATATTTTATCATTGATTTTATCTATGACACGAAATCGAGGCTCACTTTCATCATCGCTATCGACCTCTTCATAGATTTCAAATTCGATGGAAGAGAGGTCACGGTTTTTATAGTTGTGAATGCCGACGAGTCTTGAAACCCGATGTTGGAATCCCGAGGTATTGATGTGTTTGATGTTCAGATTTACTTCATCTTGTTCATACCAAACCTTTTTGGGAATTGGCTGTTCTGAATCATCGAGGATTGGATCGCCATTGATGTTTTTGAAAAAAGCATTACAAACATCCATTGCTTTTGCCCTGTTTTGACTGATGAATTCATAGTCTTTTAGAAACAGTTTTTTATCAAGGATGAGGTCGAGGTCTGCTCGTTTTTTGTCAAATAAAGAATGCATTAATAAGACATATTCGTTAAAATTTTCGCCAAATCGAGCGATGAGGTGGTTTAGTAAAAGGTTATGTTGTCGTGCGTATCTGTCTGATAATTTACCATCGGTTCTTTCCTCACTCATGTGAGCGAGGATGCTGTCCAATTCTCCGTAGCTATCAAAAAGTTGGTCAATCTCTTTGATTTCTGAAGTAGCAATAACCTGAGTCAGATAAGTTCTGCTGAGATTTGAATTGGTAGAAAGTAGATTTTTGACATTAGATAATTGTGATAAATAATTGGCCAATATTTGATCGAAAAATAAAAGGTATGCCTGGAGTTGTCGAGCTTGTGCTTTGCGTTTGTTTTTAGCTTCAGGATTTAAAGCACCAGGGGAAAGGCCGACTTGAGTGATGCCGTAAAATTCCGGAAAGTCATTTTGAATACTGGAATATTCTGAGACATTTCGATAGGTACCAATTGGCATTTTTAAATCATCCACTGCCTGACCGATGTTTTCTAAACGTATTTGTCTATTTATTTGTAGTTGTTGTAGTTTTTCTAGGACCTCAGCTTTGTTACTTCGGAAAGGTAGAATGTCTTTGAAAAAATTGAAGACGGATTTTCCATTACAGAGTGTTGCTTGGTGACCGGGCTTAATACTGATGCTCCATTTTTCTTCTTGCTCTTCTGTTCGTTCGGTGCTACTACAATAATTTAGTAAAATTTTTTTGATTGTTTTTACACCCTCTATTTTTGAAATGACATTGATCAGATCAGAGATGTGGACTTCGCTTTTTAATTGGGAACTTTCTAATTCATTATCATCTATAAATCCATTTTCTAATAATGGGCCTTCAAATATATCTTCTGAATGAATGCCTTTGTCCAATAATTCTTGCAAGGTATATCGTTGGACAGAAGGGGATAGGTGATCTTGAACTTTGAAAAGGATCTCAGCATAAACAGTTTCTATATCTGCTTCTGGTTCTAATTCAATATCAGAACAGATTAGTATTTCATGTTTTGGAATGATTAAAATATTCGGATCGATGTCTTCGCATAGATTTCGGTTCGCATGATAAGCTGCAAGGACTTTTTGTTTTATATTTTCATGGTTAGTTGCGGGAACGTTGTCCATCAACTCAATGGCCACTTTGTAAATTCCTTTTAATGTAAATGGTTTAAAAGGGTGTGTTGCGAGTGCTGGTTGGGTTCTGCTGATCTCACTGGTTTTGCAATCTAAGAAGTAGGTGGTTTCGGAATTACTTAGCCATGCGTTTTTAATTTCTGGAATGTCGATGAATAGTTTTCGATAGTCGTTTTCGGTCAGGGAACAATTTGGAAGAATTCTTTTGGCGGATAAGAACTGTTCGTGCATGCCTTGAAGATTATTGCCGGATTGGGCAAGTAGATCTTCGATGTTTAGATTGGTTCGGTATCCTAGATCGGTGATGGCGTAGCTGAGTATTTCTAGGATGGTGATTCCGGGATCGTGCTCGTTATAGTCTGTCCATATCTTTCCAGCTAGTTGCTCGATGTGCTGTATGCCTTCGGCTTTGAGCAGATCGTAGTTGAGGGATTTTTCCTCAGAGATGGTTTTTGATATGGTTAAATTGTTTTCCATTTTTTGGTTTTATGGTGTAGCGTTTTCTAGTTCGAAATACTTTTCTTTTTGTCCCCAACGTAAAGCCGGGATCTAGGACTTGAGACGAAAAGAAACAAAAAATTCAAGGCTGTATATTTTTTTTAAAAAGTAGAAGGCCGATCTCCTTAACTTTTGGCTTCAGATTTAAATTTGATATTCGATTTTTACTAAAATTCTCCTTTGAGGTTCATCCCTATGCGATAACTATTGGGGGACAATTGTTCCTCTGTTCTTTTATTACTTTGTTATTTTGCTTAATTAATTGAATGCTGTTTTGCGGAAACTAGAATGGCTCTGGAGTTGGAAACGGAAACTTCATTTTTGACCAGGCTAGTTACCTTTTGTTTGTTGATATGGAACATTTTTAAATCTCTGATATTATCGACGTATTCTAATCCTTCGAGGAAATTGATGATGGTGCTTTTATGGATTTTTCCACCAAAATGAATATCTGCTTTTGAGTCAAATGCCCAAGGAGTAAAGAAGGATTTCAAATCTTCGTTGAGTACTTTTTTATAAAAACCTGCTTCGAATTTTTTTCTGAATGTTACTTTTAATTCTAGTTTTATTTCTTCGTAGTCTGGGTTTTGAGTTTGAATATTTACAAATCGAGAAGCCCTTTTCCGTAAGAATTTTTCAATTTCAGAAAGTGTATTTGAACTGGCTTTGGGTTGTAAAGGATCTTTAGCATTTTGATTTTGTAAATTAGGAATCACTAAGACCGTTACATGACCAGGAGCGATTTCTAAATCTAAAGAACTATGGTTGAGGCATTTCACTTTATAGATTGAAGGAAAATTCTGAAGAATCAAGTGCTCATAATCCCAAATGGTGATCGCCCGATTTTTATGACGCAATCGTTCACTGACTCTAGTGTAGTAGGCATCAGAAGATTCTGCTGGCACACCATCGAAGGAAGCATAAGGCTGTTCGATTTTTTTAATCTGTGCAATCGGATTGATTAACTTGCTGATACTTGAAGGTGCCAAAGCGGTCTCTAAATGTTCTAATGTGTTTTCTTGATCGACAAAAGTCGCTTTGACAACCTGAGCATGGATGCCTTGTAATTGAGCAACCGCATCGGTATCTTTTTGAATGCTTGCCTTGAGCCAATAATGATTTTCTTCAAATAGAGAATTGGTATCATTGGCCTCTTTGGGAAGATAAAATTGAACAATTCCTGAAGTCAGTAAACCGTTGGTTTGATCTGCTAAGATTTGCGATTCATCCAATGGCATCCAATGGTCATTGACCAATAAGTGCCATTTAACAGCCGGAGGTTCTTTGTCCGGATTTGCACTTCCTTCTGCTACTTGAAATAAGAGACTAATATTGTTTTGAGGCTCGATATCTTTTAAGCCAATGTATAGCTCCCCTTCGTTTTGAAATTCTGGAAGAAGGCTTATGTTTTTTGTAGTTGTAAAAGGTAATTGATTTTTTAAATAACGATGTTGTTCAGCCTGACCGAAAGGACTCAAATGGAAGAATTGAATTTCCCGATCTTCATACTTTTGTTCATTATTGCTATCAATTCCCATGTCTACGATTTCGGTAGTTGCTTCGTAGTTAAGGTTTAAAGATTCAAGCATCGGTGTATAAGGTTCCAATGGAACATTAATATTGTTAGTGGTAACCGTATCTGTTTGGCTAGCTATTGCCAGAGAATAAAGTGTTGGAAAAACCTGATGGCCAAAATCTTTTGACAACCTCAGTTTTATAAAACCATCTCGTTGGTTGTTGTTGACATTTGAAAGGACAGTTGGTTTTGCTGTTTTTAGTAAAGCACGCTTTTGAGTTTTAAAATAAGCAACTGGCCTAATTGAACCCAATGCTCTTTCGAAGAATGGATTGAATTTTCTACGTGCTAGAAACTGACGTGTTTTTACTCTTTTTGCTCTGGTTGAAGACTTGCTTGGCCGATTGCCTGTTTCGTCATTTGATGATGAAAAACTTTTGCTAATTGTTCTACTGGAAGTATCGTCATCAAATAGCTTTTTGGAAAAGGAAGACTCCCAGTTTTTTTTGCTGAGCATTTTAATTTCTGCTTCGAAATCTTTGTCCCCGGAAATGCTGTATTGTGTTACACCGTTGCCAAACTTTGAATTGGAATAACTTCCGTAATGATCTTTAAGACTGTCAGGTTTGTTTTGCCATTGAAGATTTAGGTCGAAGTTTTTTAGTTTTTTAGTGAATGCTTCTTTAGAACCGATGAAGAAATTAGAGCCTAATACTGGACGAGGACCAAAAGGCATAAATGGTTTTGAAGGATCTAATTTTCCTAGGTCATTTTCAACAACCAATTCCTGCATTTCATTGACCTTGACTTCAATTTTTAAAGAACGAATTTGTGCTCTTTGAAGTTTGTCAAATAGATTTTCATTTTCTAATGGTTCAAATACTACACGCACCATAGGAGAGAGGCTGTCAAAATTTCCGCTCAGTACATTTGGATTGTATGCTATAATTGGGTCTGATTCTTTTGGAATGTCAAAGGCCAAAATGAATTGAGGATGCGATTTGTTATTGTTGTCCTTTACGAAGGTAGAACTATCATTTGCGATAAAGGGCCCTAGCCAATCCTTCTCTCCACTTGCATATAATTTTATATTACTCAAGATGCCGGAATCTAAAGTTGAAGGCATTTCAGTAGAGCTTGTTAGGTTAAAGATCAAGCGAATGGTTCGCGTTCCTTCTTGGAGCAATAAAACAGGAGAAGCAAGTGCAAATCCGGTCGAAGCTCTTGGTAAATCATCGTGACCAAAGGCGGACCATTTTGGAATACCGTTTTCAAATTCAGCGCCCATTCCATCAGAAGAATTGGCGAACGGAGCAAAGTATAGTTTTTGATTTTTTGAAAAAATAGAACGTATATGCGAAACTGATCCTCTATTGAGAACGGTGTCTTCATCGATTTGATAGACTCGTAATTTGCCTGAATCATCTTTTCCTCCGTTGATGTTCGTACCTGCTTCGAGTAAATGTTGATTGAGGTTTTTCGCTAATTCGCACACCAAATGTACTTGATCGGATTGAGCTGCTTTTTCCTTGATTTGCAATACTTTTTTATAATAAAAATCGAGGTGCCTTTCGCTTAGATTGTTTAGTTGGTTTTGGGCATGTTGAAATAATTTTAAAAAACATAAAAACAAAGCAAAATGCGGTTCATTATTCGACTGCTCTTCAATTTCTGAAAGTGTTTTCTGTTGAACGATTTCAAAAAATCCTTGCCAGTTTCCTTGAGCTATATTTTCAAGATTAAAGTATTTTAATTCTGAAGCAAATTGATGTGCAAATTTCAACAAGTCTTCTGTGCTTCTATCATCCAATTGAATAGAAGCAGGGTCGAGGTACCGTAATTTCCGTTGGAGCTGACTGGTGCCGTCGCGGTTTAAAGGGTTTTTATGGTCACACTTATTTGCCATTAAGTTGTGTTTGATTTTGATTTTTTAAGAAATCTCACTTCCTTCTTCTTTATAAAATGGGAAAACGAAATTTGATCTTGAGTTGGTTGTTCTAACAGTGTATTCAATTTGAATTAAAAGAATGCCTTCATTCTGATTGTCCTTTACATAGTCAACTGCTTCGAGATTAATTCGAGGTTCATGGTATAGGATTGCGGTGCGAATCAATTCTGTTACGAAAGTCTCCGTAGTGGTATCCATCGTATCAAAAACTAAGTCATCTAAATTGCATCCGTAATTAGGAACCATGATCCGTTCGCCTAGTTTTGTTGATAATAAAATTTCCAAACTGCTATTGATGTCTTCAATATCAGAGATCATTTTTACCTTTTTCGATTCTTGATCAAAGGTTGGAGGAAATCCCCATCCGGTTCCTAAAAAAGTTTTTTCTGGTCTGCTTTCCATATTTCATTTTTTGTTCATCATTACCCCCCTCTTTGAAAAGAAGGGGTTTTATCATTGCTGATAATTATGATGAGCATTATTTATTAATGCTGCAGATTCAAAATTTGAACCTGCTAAGCCAGGCAGTTTTCGAATATTGTATATCTTATTATTTATCCGCCAATGAGTACCGTTGGTAATCCTGCTACAATCACTCCTCCATGAGCGGTACTGTCTCCAAGTCTTGCTGCTGGCATTCCTCCAATCAATACGGTCGCCGATCCTGCAACAATTGTATCAGGTGGCCCAACGCAAATGGCCATGTCTCCAACTCGTGCAGCAGGCATTCCGCCAATCAATACAGTTGGTTCTCCTGCAGGTAAAATTGGTCCGCCTACATGTGGTACTGTTCCGGTGACCATTGGGCAGGTATGCATATCTGTGATTCTTGCTGCTGGGGGCATGGGGTTTTAATTTTAAATATTATTTAATGTGGCAAGTTAGAAACTTGCCATAATTACCGACTTTTAAGTTAGGCTCGCGAACTCGCACTAAACTTAAAAGAGTAGTTGGTTTAATTTATTTGTACCATTGAACCTTTTAAAACTGCCATTCCGCTGGTCGACATTTCTGCACCTGCGGAACCTTCGGCTTTAAATTGAGCCTTGGCTTTTGCATTGATATTGGTCCCTTCTATATTGATGTCGCCCGTTGCTTTGATATTTAAATTGGAAGCACTTTCTATGGTAATGCCGCTTGAATCCATGAGAATTTTATTACTGTTTTCATCTTCGATTGTAATGGCTCCTTCATCTTCTGAAAGAGATATTTTATTGCCACCAGGTGTTTCGATTAATATGGATTTTTTATCATCATTGAACAATAATTTCATTTCGCTTCGGGTGACAAAACCTTTTTCATGGTTGTCATCTGATTCGGTGAGTGGAGCAGGCTTTGCACTACTGTTGAGCATACCTAAGACCACCGCTTCTCCTGGATCATCATTAATAAAACCAAGGATGACTTCATCGCCAATTTCAGGTCGGAAAAATGCGCCACGATTTTCACCAGCATCCAAACTTGCAATTCTAGCCCAAACTCCTTTTTCATTTGCTTTTATCATTGGAAGGTGAACAAGAATTCTATGATCACCATCTGGGTCTTCTTGTAGCTGAGTGACAATTCCAATTTGCAGTCCATTGATTGCTGGATAGAGACCAGAAGCTTGTGTTTGACTGGTTTCAAAAGTTTCGGTGAACCATTCTGGGTTGAATCCGAATTGAGCATCAGTCACCCAATTTCCATCAACGATTTGATGTCGGACGGCACTTACAAAAGCATTTCCATTGAAGCGATCGCCTACACCAGAGAGTTCTATGATTGAACCAGGGATGACATTGGGGAAACCTTGGAAGCTTACATTTCCTTGAATCTTTGCCATTCGGTTTCTAAGCATTTGAGCATCTGCCCAAGCTTTTAATTCTGATTCATCAGCCTTTCCTCCATGTTGAATTTCATATTGATCAAGTCCAATTGTATTTGATAGATCAGCAGGGGAGAGGTTTCCATTATCGGTAGTACTTGGGTCTGTTGCTTCGACTTCTACTACTGCCTGATCTTGATAATTCCAAGCTTTCGAGACGACGGTTTTGTATTGATTTCTAGCATCAATTTCAGCGTTGAAAGTGAGGATAGTATCTCCGTAAGAAAGACTAAGAACAGGAGATTGACTAAAGTCAGGATCTACAATTTTTACGGTTCCATTTTCTACTAAAGAAATTTTTCCATTGACTTCTGCTCTGGTCTGAATGAAATCCCAGTCGGAGGTTCGGTATTGAACCAACTCTGGATGCGTTGTATTCGTAGCATCAACTTCAGCACTTAAACCATACTCAGAAATGATGGATTCAATGACTTCACTATCTTTTGATTCGTAGAAGTATTTACTTTTTCTTCCAACAGTCATTTTGACCGCATGGTCTTTGCATTCGATCATCAATGTACCGGTACCATTTTGTCTGATCTTTAAGCTGTGTTTAATTATTATTCCTTTGAAAATTGTTTCCTCGTCAGAGTGATAACCTCCTAGAATTTCAATTTCCTTTCCAGGAATAAATAGGTCTTCATTACTTACTTCAAAATCCTGAGTCGCAGGATCTCCATCAAGCATGACAATTTTTGCCACTGGAATTCGATTGACTTCCTTTTGCACTAAAATCGACATGACTCCAATCGTTTGTGGAATGGCAGTGCCATCTATTTTTATAGTGAAAGTCACTAAGTCAGCGTTTCTTGAAGTAGGTATTTGAGCTTTGCTTGCCAATGTCTTTAATTTTTCGTTCTTGTAAAAATCCTGTGGACAAGCCGTAAATAAAATCAAAAACGACTATAGGAAGCGTTGATATTGTTTACGGCTTTGTCTCAAACACAGGGTTTGATAAAGAACCTATTTTTTAATAGGAGGAAAGAAAATCTTTTGACCAACCTCCAGTTTTCTAATATTTGATATTTGATTTACTCTTGCTATTTCGAGATAGTATTTTGAATCGCCATAGATTCTATGTGTCATCAAAGGAAGTGTATCTCCTCGTTTCACGGTTCGGATATGTGTGAGGTCTGGAGAGTTTTTATTCTCTTCCCGAACTCTCTGTTCAGCTTCTCGGAATTCTTCAAATTGAGCCTTTGCGGTTGCTCTGAGTGGTACACCATCTGGTCTGAATAATTTGTAAGTAACATTTAAACTAGTGCAACAACATTTAAATAATAATTTCCCCCAAGCTAGAACTAAGTACTTTGTTCGGTGAGAAGTGCCATCGAAACCAATGGTCAATTCCTTGAATTCATCGATGTCTTTATGGACGCCATCTTTACCAACATCACCAGAACCTGGAATAGCTCCGGTCCGGTCAAAGAGAAATTCGAACTCCAGCTTTTGCGGTTTGATCATTTTAAAAGTCAAATCAGAACCACTCGTTCCTGGAGCCTGATTTTCCTCGAATTCAATGTCATAATTGAGCGAGTAATTTTCAGGATTCAGTAAGACCGAATAATCATCACCTACCTGATCGCTCTTGGCGAAACTTGGCTGGTTATAAGCTCGAATGATCATCTTTGGTGTACCAATGAGGTCAAACATCTAACGTTCTTTTTTGCTTTTAAAAAAATTAGAAACCTGTTCCATACATTCATTAATAATGGCTTCCTTGTTGGAACTCGATCCTTTTGTTGTTTCTGATTGTTTGTCAGAATCATTTATAGACATTTTAACGACTAATTCTCTTATTTCAATTGGCATATTATCCAGGTTTGATGAGTTTGAAATATTGATATTTTAATTCAATAGATTCGATGGCTATCTGACTTTGTTCTGCATTCAATTCGGATACCGACCATTTGACCGGAAAGGCATTGACCACATTCCAAGTCATGATTGGAACATGCAAATCATTTAAAAGCGAGACAATTAAAGTTACTGGCTTTACTTCCATGTTATTGAAAGTATCCATGCACCAATCGATCAATTGAGAACTTACAAAGAGCCCTCTTTTTAACGTCAAGTTTGAATATCTTGCCCTTACGGGAAGTGTATGTTCGAAACGATTCTCTCCACCTTCACGGTAGGCTTCTGTTTCGAGACTTACGTCTAATCCAGAGACCGATTGAAACATCACATCTGGAGCAAATTGGAAATCCACAAAAGACACTAAAAAATGAAAACTTACTGGAGGATGATCAAACATTGATTAATCATTTTGAATTACTAATCCTTCATGAGCGAGTTCTATAGATTCTATAGCGACTTCATTTCCATCTGCTTTTAAATCCGTAGATTGAACTTTAGTTGGCCAAGCATTTTTCACTTTCCAGACGATGACGGGTTCATGTTCTTCATTTAAAAGAGAAATGGTGAGATCTCTTCTTTCTATTTGATTGAGTCGAACGGTATTGTACCAAGCATAATATTCATTGTCTGAAGCAAAAGTTCCTCGCTTCATGGTGATGTTGGAAAATTTTCGCATTCCTGGCATTTTGGTTTTATGATATTCGACGCTGGCGCCGTGACGATATTCAATAACTTCGGTTTCTACGTCGAGGCCAGATACTTCTGTGAATCCGATTTTTGTTCCTCCCCATTCTACCTGAAAGTGGAATTTTGATAATGGATAGTTTGACATATGATTTAGTATTTTATAATTTTAATTAAAGGTTTGGTAGTTCTAAGATTCTTGCATTTTGTGAGAGAATCTTAGGATGATAAATTCTGCTGGACGGACTGCGGCCATTCCAATTTCGACGATCATCTTTCCTTCTAGGATGTCGATGGCTGTCATGGTAGAACCTAAACCTACTCTTACATAAAAAGCATGTTCTGGTGTTGCACCTGCTAGGGCACCTGCTCTCCATTGAAGGGTTAGAAAGTTTTCGATCATGGCTCTTACCTTCACCCAAGTATTTGCATCATTTGGTTCGAAGACAAACTGTTCGGAAGCTTTTTTTACGGACTCTTCTACCATGTTGAAAAAACGCCTGACGGGGACATATCTCCATTCGTTATCATTACCTGCTAATGTCCTGGCTCCCCAGACTAGAGTTCCTTTTCCAGTGAAACTTCGGATCGCATTGACGGAACGTCCCGAAGAATGAACATTCATTTCCATTTGATCTTCATGAGAGATAATCGTTGTCGGTCCTACGATAGAAGCAAGGCCAACATTGGCTGGTGCTTTCCAAACACCTCTGGTACGATCGACGTTTGCATAAACTCCAGCGATCAAAGATGATGGTGGAAGATTAACATAAACGTCGTTGATTTTTAATTTCATTTTATTTTCAAACTCATTGCTAATGAGTGCTGCATCTGCTCCTCCTTTGGCTGCGGTAAGTGTGACTCCATTTAATGCTCCAGGTGAAGTATCTGCTAAAGTATGTTCTATAGAAATATCATCATCAGTGTAAGCATAATTCAAAACTGTTTTCACCCAAGGGTAATAAGTTGCTGCGTACTTGTGTCCAAAAGCATCACCTAAGTTTGCGTTTCTAAAAGTTGTAACAGGAGCCATGACGTCTGCTGGATCTGTTTCAGTCATTCTTACATCCATGATGGTAAAACGGTCTTGTAATGCAGCACATTGCGCGATAGAAGAAGCATATAGCGTATGATAAGTTGCGGCATTATTCAATCCATGAGCATCTGGGAAAACATACAGTGTGATCTCATCTATTTTTTTGGCTACGTCTAATCCTGTATTGAAATTAGCAATGGCAATGCCGTCTGTATAACTACCGATGGAAACGATATAACAAGGACCGCCTCCGTTTGCGAAATACATATTCAGTGCGTAAAACATTCTGAAAGCGGAAGGGGCATCAACGCGAGCTCCGTTTGGAAGATTGTCATCTCCGACGCTTAGAATGATGGCTTGATTAGGAGCATCGCCATAGTATTGAGCATATTCGGCCATGGATTTGATCCGCTTGGCTTTGTTTTGTAAATCGTTGGGTCTGTTTTCCATTGCCTTACGAGTGTAGCCATAAAAAGCAGGAATTGCGGTTTCGACCTGAGCAACAGAAGGTGGGAATTTGGAAACCTCTTCTATGTATACGCCCGGGGTTTTTGTTGTGATTGCCATATTTTATTGTTTTTTTAGTTTTAAGTGGAAATATTCAGTTTTTATATTCAATCAAAATTTCAATCAAAATCAAAATGGGCTTAGTTTTTTAATTAAGAAGCTTGTTGAATTCAGTCTTCTGTTGCTTATTTATTGAAAATAGAGAAAAGCCATCACGAGGTCAATTTTTGATTTTGATTCTTTTTTATAAATAGATTTCAGAAAATATATTATTGGTTTCTGGTTTTATCATGTTAGAATTTGGATTTGGTAATTGATTTTCACCTTTATTGATTTCTATTAAACCATTTTTGGTTAAGGGTTTTATTTCGTTGGTGATTAAAATTTTATCGTCTCCATTTTCAATACTCACATCATCAGCACCATCGACTGCCTGAGCTTCTCTGAAAATATATCTCCAGATTGTCGCTCTGTTTTTGAAACGGAGGATGAATTGACTTTCGGTGGTTTTAAAGGTTCCATTTGTTTGTAACAAGGCATAATTATTATCATCAGATCGACTTGCATAAATTTCGATGATACCAAAAGGAGGAGATTGGAAAGCGGCATTATTTAAATAAAAAACTTCCTGGCTTATAATTTTTCCTGGATCAGCATCTAGTAAGTTATTGTCGCTTACTTCAAATTGATATAATCCTGAAGGAATTGTTCTCCAATCAAACTGAAATGAATTAGTGTTTTCAATGGCATCTGTTTTTATAAGTAAAAGGCCATTAGATTGAACTTCCGAGAGGGTAGCAGTTGCTTCAATATCATCCGAAGGAAGAGAATAATTATGGATTGGTTTCCGAATATGAATTAGGTCATTTTTATTGGCATAGTTGAGTGGTAAGTCTCTAAGCTTATTCCAGTCATTCCCAGGAAGATCAACGGGAGTATCAACAGGATCATCAATTTTTGATTCGAAAAGTTGATCAATACCTGCAATATTTATTAAAATGATATCTCCTTTTTTATAATCTTCATTATTGTCGAAAATAGGAGCTGGAGTATCTTTTAGCCGATCTATATTTGAAGCATTATCGGTATTGTTTTTTATAGTGAAAATTTCAGACCCATCGGCATTGGATACGATGCTTCCAGCTTGATAAGCCAAGCCTTCAGAAAATACTTCTGGATTTTTTGAAAGGTTTAAAAAACTGGAAGAGTCTTTTTCAAGATTATTAAAATAAAAACATTGAGGTGAACCGAAATTCAATGGCAAAGCAGTGAAATTAAAAAAGCTCTGACTTTTTAAATTTAAAATAAAAGTAAATTTTGTATCAATCGAAATATCAACAAATGGCTGATCATTATCAGGGTCGATTTTCGAACCAATTAGTATACCTGTTGGCGTTGGCCTGAAAATAAGATTATGGTTTTTAATTATTTCCAGACAAGATGGAGTAGGAGTGAGTGTTATGAAATTTCGAATATCATAAAAAGCCAATTGCTTAATCTTTTGATCTGCATTCAAAGATTCATAGTGGTCTACTCCTTTATCGAGGAAATAATGATGCAAGAGATCAATAGAAAAAAGGATTTTATATTTTATCGTGATGGCCATTTATAAATACTTATTTTATTTTATCGTAATTTCTTTTATTGTACCACTAGTACCTTGAGGAATATCTCTTTCCAATGCCAGAACTCTTATTTTATAACAAGCAGCAGGCAATTGTTTTCCACCGAGTGTACTCCATAAATAATTTGATTCTTCAAAAGTGGTAGAATGTAAATCAATCAATAATCGGAATGCTTCCTGTTCTTGTTGATCGGCATCGGGATCATTATTCTTTTCAAATGAATCAAGATGAGTGAATATATTTTTGCCTTGGAAAAATTTAATAACCTGCGATAGATATTTTAAAGAAGTTTCATACTTACTACTGTTCGCTGAAATGAGTACAAAGAGATTGACATGAACGGGTGCATTTTTATAAATGGTTTGTCCATTTTGTACTTTGAAATTTGGAAGATTTCTAAGTGCCTTTTCTTGTTGGACACCGACCAGAGAAATGACGACTTTCCCATCTAATATATTCGCATTGCCATTGCCTGGGCCAGTATTGCTTTCTAGCATTGCAATATTACCGAGTATCACCGACTCCTCTTCTCTAAGATGAGGAGCGAGGTGAAGACTAAGTTCTGACTTGATGATATTTAGTGCTTTGAATATCAAATTTCATTTGGTTTTTGCCTGTCATAAAGTACAGGTGGATTATGGAACAAGTTCAGACATAACAAAGACAGTCCAAGTCATACGACTTAGATATTTTAGCGTTCAAAGAATACACGAACTGTGTGAATACATGAACAGTATTCAGATTAGCTAAGAATAATTTTTAATGTTTTTCTCCCTTGAAAATTTGAAAAGAATATGATTGGAATATCAAATTCTGATTTGTAAGTAGTATCAGCTAGGTAAGTTTGGAAAGATAAAAATTGAAGTTTGGGATTCATTAGAATCTTTCCATAATAGAAAAATCCTTAAGCGGAATTGGTTTTCATTGGTACTGTTTTTTGGTTATTGAAGTTATAATGCTAATATAATAAAAAAATGTTATAAGAAACAATGTTTTAAAAAAAAAACAAAAAAAGGCCTTCCAGATTTTTGAGTTCTGGAAGGCTTTTTTGTTTTCTATTAGAATTATCTTGAATAAATAATTCTTTTCGTTTATTTACTTTTTAAAAAGAGAATCCACAAAAGCACGTTTGTTGAAAACCTGAATCTGCTCAATACCTTCTCCAACACCGAGATATTTAATTGGAATTTTAAATTGATCGCTAATTCCAATTGCAACTCCACCCTTTGCAGTGCCATCTAATTTTGTTAATGCAAGAGAGGTAACATCCGTTGCTGCAGTAAAGTGAGTCGCTTGTTCGATCGCATTTTGACCTGTGGTCGCATCGAGTACAAGGATAACGTCATGGGGAGCACCAGCTAGTTTTTTATCAGCTGATTTTTTGATCTTGGTCAGCTCTTCCATCAAGTGTTTTTTATTATGAAGACGACCAGCGGTATCAATGATCGCAACATCGCAATTGTTGTTGATCGCATATTGAACAGTCTCGTAAGCCACTGCAGCAGGATCGGTATTCATTCCTTTGCTGAAAAAATCACAGCCAACTCGATCCGCCCAAATCTTGAGTTGATCTACAGCAGCAGCTCGGAAAGTATCACCAGCACCAAGCACAACCTTGAGACCTTGCTGTTTATATTGATGGGCTAATTTCCCGATGGTTGTCGTTTTACCAACTCCATTGACACCTACGAAAAGCAAAACGTATGGTTTTTTATCAGCAGGAGGGGTGAAGTCATGAATTTCTTCAGTAACGTTTTCGCTCAATAATTGAACGATTTCATCTTTTAGAATTTCATTGAGCTCTGTCGTATTGATGTATTTATCTCTAGCAACTCTAGCTTCAATTCTTTCTATAATTTTTACAGTGGTATCTAATCCAACATCCGAAGAGATCAGGATGCTTTCCAACTCATCGAGGACTTCAACATCAACGGTCGCTTTACCAGCGATTGCTCTAGATATTTTATTGAAAAAACCAGTTTTCGTTTTTTCTAATCCTTTGTCAAGTTCTTCTTCCTTCTTTTTATTAAAAAATTTACCAAAAAAGCCCATAGATATTTAATTGTCAAGTTTTTGTGAGAACAATGAACCAAAGCTAAATGTTTTGTCCAATGTCGAATCCCTTAATTCACAAATATACAAAAGGCTTTCCTTGTTTCAAGAAAAGCCTTTCGATTAATATACCAAAAATGATGAGGTATAATTATTTTTTAGCAAAGAATTCTTTTACACCATCTTTGTGGAGCATTACTTCTTTGTAAGAGTATTTTCCAGTAACAGGGTCTTTGACGCTTTTCACTACTTTCACGAAATCACGACCAGATCCAGCATTTGCTGCACGTTTTCCTACTCTGGAGTTTTTAGATACTTTCTTAGCCATAGCTATTAGATATTAAAAAGTTAGAAAATAAATGAGAAGATTACTTAATCTCTCTGTGTACTGTGTACTTCTTCAATATCGGATTAAATTTCTTTAATTCCAATCGCTCAGGAGTGTTTTTTCTATTCTTTGTAGTGATATAACGGCTAGTACCTGGCTTACCACTTGTTTTGTGCTCTGTACACTCTAAGATTACTTGTTGGCGATTGCCTTTAGATCTTTTTGCCATGATATATGGTATTTAAATTATTAACGTTTGAATTAAAGCTTGATTCCAGTATATAAACCTTTGCTTTCCAATTTTTTAAGGTAAGCATGAATACCTAGCTTATTGATTGTTTTAAGCGCACTAGTAGATATTTTTAAAGTTACCCACTCTCCAGTTTCTGGAATAAACAATCTTTTCTTCTGTAAATTAGGCAAAAAACGACGTTTTGTCTTTCTGTTAGAGTGAGACACGTGGTGACCTGAAATTGGTCTTTTACCTGTTAGTTCGCAAATTTTAGACATAGTCTATCGTAATTAAGAATGATTAATTAAAGCATGAAGCGGAATGTAGGTTTTTATAAAATAATCTCCTCATTCATTCATTGTCTTGGTGACCTCAGCAAGATTCGAACTTGCAACCTCTTGATTCGTAGTCAAGGACTCTATCCAGTTGAGCTATGAAGCCATGTGTTATACCTTATATGTATAAGGTGTAAATACTCTCTTTTGAGTAAATTTTACTTTCGGAGTGCAAAGATAAGGTTTATTCCCCTTATTATAAAGATATTTTTCAAAAAAATCTTCACTTTTTTCAAGATTCAAAACGAAGTGATTGGTTTGATAGAAAAGTTGAATCCTAAAGTATGTTGGGAATTCATATTTTTTGTATTTCTGCTGATTTCTTTTCTTCAAAATAGATTTTCAAGCCTAAATCAATGGTAGACTTTTGTTTAAATAATTGAAAATTCGTTAATGTATTGTTTTATTTTTAATAAAAATGCTTAATAATAGAGCTCTTAACAATTCGGATTCGTGATTTTTGTATGAAAAATTGACTTTTAAAAGAAAAAAATTTTAAATTTGTATTGAATTTATTTGTTAGTCTTATAAATTCCCTAAGCTTTTAAGCTTTTTCACTTGAAAAATATACTCTAGTGATCATCGCTTTCAGCTAAGAAAAAATAACCCATAAAAACAAAAACTAAATGAACTACAGAACAATTCTTCTGCAGCTACAATGCAACAGTAGACTCAAGTCTTTGAGTCAAATTATATTTTCAAATAATCTTTCTGATTAATATTTTCTTATTGATTCTTATCTATGATAAGAGGCAAAGGCTATTTTGCTATTTTTTAACTTACAATATTTTTTACTTTTTAACCCCAAAAAAACTTACAACTGCGAAACGAAAATACATAACTCTTTTATTTCAACATTTTCTTTAATGTTGAACAACATCAATCATTGATTATAAATATTTAACCAGGTTTCAGATCTATTGATATAGCCTCCAACATTATCATTGTCTGTATAACCATAAACAAAATTGCTATTAAAGCAGATCTTTTAGCACCTATAAAATGGTGTGTAGTATGTAATAATTTTTAACCTTAAAAAACAAAAAAAATGAACACAACGTTTACAAAACGTGCTGCGCATTCGCGTAAGCATAACTTATCCTCTTTTAAATTTTTCCTTATTATTTTATTATGTAGTTCTTTTAGTTTTACACCAAATCTACATGGTCAGTGTGATGGAACAGCTGCTATTATCCAATCAGGCCCTAATTCCTTAGGAAACCCTGCTTTACTAGATCCAAATCTTGATGGTTTTATTTCAAAAACAGGAGTTAAATTTTCTTCAGGTACAACAGAGTTATCTGAATTTGAAGAACTAGTAGGTGGCAATAGTTGTGACTGTGAAGTAGGCTGGAAAAAATTTGCTGGCTCAACGGATGAACCAGATAGTGATACTAGAACTGCAGGTAATTGTGGTAATACTGATATCGTTTCTGATGATGACGGAGGGCAGGATCATGCTTATTATACGATAATAGATACTGATGGTGACTGTAGTACTACTGATGATTTGAATATTGTTTTTAGAATAAGAGTAGCTGATGTATCCAGTGGAACTTTCTCTTTCGAAGTACTAGTCAACAATGATGAATTGCTTGGGGAGTTTGATCCAGATGGAATACAGTGTTGTAATAATGCAATTAATCCTGGATTTGAAAAAGAAATTCAATTATCCACTGGAGGAGGATCAGCCGGAGTTAATGTTTATGATATTGATGGGTTTATCAATGGCAATAACGTAATGCCAGAAAATAGCTATGACTTAGCTGATAATTCTCATGTGGCTATGGCCTGTGGTACAGATAGTAATTGTCCAAATGGAGCAGAGCCTGTTTTTTATACCTTTTTTGTACCTCTTGATGATTTAGGTTTTGCCAATTGTGATCTAGCTTTATCAACATTGAGCTTAGCAGCGGTATCTTCTCCTTCTGGAAATCCAGTTATTGCTGAATGTAATAGTACTTCAGATGTAGGAGGTATCGATGATAATGCAGACAATAGTGTTTGCGGAGAGCTTGATTGTCCAGCAGGATGTGGTACTTGTGATTTAGGAGAAGCATTGGTTTGTGCAGCTGGAGCTTTTTTAGAAGCTTTACCAGTAGAATGGTTAAATTTTACTGTTTCTCCAGTTGATCAAAAAGTAAATTTAAATTGGGCAACTGCATCTGAAACTGATAACACAGGGTTCGAAATCCAACGTAGTTCAAATGGAAGTGATTGGAATAATATCGGTTTCGAAAGAACAATCAATGGCAATTCTGTAGAAATTCAAAATTATGCTTTTACTGATGAACGTCCGCTTCCTGGTCATAATTATTACCGTTTAAAGCAAATTGATCTTAATGGCAAATATGATTATTCAGATGTAAAAACGGTTTTGATGGAAAATGTAATGGAGCACAATCTTCAGATATTTCCAAACCCAAGTAATGGTAAGTTCACTTTAAGTCTTCACAATCCAAATGGAAAACGTGCAAATATTAAATTATTTGATAGTACTGGTTCGATGATTTGGGAGGAGCGTTTTTCTAAAGAAGAAGTTCAGCCATATTGGGAACAAAAATTTGATTTACCTCAGCATGAGGTATACTTTATAGTCACTCAGATTGGTGACCAAATAGAAACAGAAAAAATTGTAGTAATCGATCAAAAATAAATTATTACATCTACCCCTAAAAGCAACCACCTGTCCGAAAATATTTGGAGTATTTGAAAGGCAGGTGGTTTATTGAAAATTTATCCTTAGCTATATATTTTGAATACAAAAAAGGCAACATCACATTGTGATGTTGCCTTTTTTATTTTATAATTATAAACAAGTTAGACGAATCAGATTTTAGAGGTGTTAAGATGATATCTAAGAACTTAGTTTTAATCTGAGTAAAGAACCTAAGATCTAATACCATTTTTTCTTGGCTTCGAGCAAATTTAAAACTAAGAATATTTTAAACCTGATTCGCATAAGTTTTTAATAAACCATAAACCTTGTCGATTCAATATTGTTCACATTTTCTAAAGACATAAAATATATGCCTGGAGCAAAATCGGCAGTGGTAATTTCAATCTCTTGCTTGGAACAAACTTTAGGGATTTTTTCATAATAAACCAATCGACCAATAGAATCATAAACCTTGAGATCATAATCCGAAATCTCTGAAGTTTGGTATCGAACAAAAAGTGTTTCTTGTACAGGATTTGGATAAACTGAGGTGAAACTTAGGCTTCCTTTTGGTGCACCGAAGACTTCTTGTAAAGATTGCATGGCATTAAATACATTGAGTCGTCCTCCACTTACTGATACTCCATTCATTTCTTCAATCGGATCAACAGATTGGAGGATGATCTCTTTTAGTTGCAAAACAGTTGATTCTGGTTGTGTAGTAATTTGTTCTTGAAATCCTTCGCAGGGGTAGGCGTACATCATCGCAACGGCTCCACTCACAACAGGTGTAGCTGCAGAGGTTCCTCTGAAAATACTGTAAGTATTGTTGAGGTCTGTGGTGTAAGATCTACCAGGCGCAGACAAATCCACATGGACAACGCTGAAGCCTGCTTTCAATTCATCATCAAGATTAGTTTCTGTAACGGTAAGTAAGAAATCACTTGGACAAGTACCAGGCATGTCTCCCAAAGCACCAATGTCTAGTTTGTTATTTGTAACAGCAGCAGCGGATAATATACCGACGCTTCCCATCAAGTCATAAGCCTCGCACCAGGTATTAAAAAGAGGATGAGAATCCGGGTAAGCATTGTCCACTCCAAAAGAAGAATTAGTGACCACAATTTTTGCACCTTCTTCACCATTGGTCTCATTATATTTTTTACGCATTTCGTATACATAGTCATAAGACTCGATGATCTGAACATAGGTAAGATTAGAACTGACAATCATCATTTTTACATCCCAAAGCATACCAGCAACACCGATTCCGTTATCTCCTCTAGCACCAATTACACCAGCGACACTTGTTCCATGATCATCAACAATTGGTGTGTCTGAAGAGTCTACGATATTGACTCCAAAATAATCATCAATATAGCCGTTATTATCATTGTCAATTCCGTCGTCTTCTATCTCACCTGGATTAGTCCAAATATTATCTTTAAGATCTTCATGATTTATATCTGCTCCTTCAATCACAGCAATGACCATATCTTCTGGAGCACTTGTATTGATATCCCAAGCTTCCGGAGCTTGAATTAAATCGAAGCTTTCCTGATTATTAAAAAATTGATCATTAGGAATGGTTGTTCTTTTATGTGCTTGGAAATTTTGTCCAGCGGCACGCACCAATGGATTTTGATTTAATTGCGCAGAAAGGCGATCGATATTTAAAACAGTCGGATCATATTTGAAAAGATAAACCTGTAGGTTTTTGGATACACTTTTTACAAAAGAAATTTCTGTGGGACTTTGTTTTGAAAATTCTTGAAACGCAGCCTCCGATTGAAATTGAATCACCAATTCTCCAGAAATCAGATCACTAGCTCGCTGAGCAACAATTTGAAAACTCATCATTATTCCGATAATCAAAAAAGTAAGCTTTATATTCATAACAATTATTTTAATGGTCAAGTAGCTAAGTGGTCAAGAAAGAAGTTTTTCGAACAGCATTTGAAATACCTTTACTTTGAGGATACTGTCAGATCAATCGAAGTCGAGGTCGCGTATCTCAAACCTTTCCACACAATATTAAAACGCAATTTACCCAATTCGGGTATATAATGCTTCGAAATATCCAATACTATCCAATAAGCGACTTCCATACCAACTAAACATTTCACCATCGACAACTAATATTTTTGCATCTGGACAAGCTTTCTCAAAGACATCAAAATGCTTTTCTTTAAAAGGGTAGGGCTCTGATGAAAGAAAAATTAGGTCTGGTTTTTCAGTTTTTAAATTTTCTAATTGAATTTCAGGATATCGATCCACATCGCCGTAGACATTTAGAAAACCACAATTTTTTAGTATTTCATGGATAAAAGTACCTCCGCCAGCAACCATATAAGGATCTTTCCAAATAAAATAGGCAACCTTCAAATTAGCTTTTCCAACCTGCCCTTCAGATAAGTTAACGAATTTTTGTCTCAATACGTTGGATAATTCGGTAGCCTTTTTAGTTCGATTAGTCAGGATCCCGATCTTTTCGATCATTTCAAAGGCATCTTCCAGTGTTTTTATATCACTCATCCAAACGGGATACTTTTCAGAAAGTGCCTCTATCTGCTCTTTTTGATTTTCTTCTTTGTTGCCAATGATCAAATCAGGTTTTAGTTCAGCTATCTTTTCCAAATTAGCAGTCTTCGTTCCACCGACTCTTTTTTTCGATCGAAACCATTCTTCTGGATGAACACAGAACTTGGTAATCCCAATTACTTCTTCTTCCAAACCGAGATAGTGTAATAGTTCTGTTTGTGAAGGGACCAAAGAAATGATTCGCTTTGGTGGAAAATCGATGGTCCATTCTTGGGACATTTGATCAGTGAAAGTTTTATTGGCCATGAGTTTTATTTTTCAAGAGGTCAAGGTTTAGAAAATCAAATTAAAATGAGAATCAAAATCAAAATTTTGTGCCAAGATAGCTTTTAAGGTTAGGGGGAAACAAAAAAATGTAAACTAAATTCGGCAAATTTTTTAATTGAAAAACTAATCCCATTTTGATTTTGATTTAGAATTAAATTTTGATTTGATAATTATTATAAACCAAATAAATTCATTTTGAACCAATAATAAATTTTTGGATACTCAAGTTTTTTAAAGCCTAATCAAAATTATTCATTTATCGAATTTCTTCCTACGAAAGTCTATGAAAATGGATTGCAATCTGAAATCTTTCTATTCTATATAGACGCGTAATACATCTCGAGGTCTTTTTTATAGGAGTTTTAAACGACTTCTATTTCTTCATTTATTAACAGGCGTAAAGCCACAAAATTACAAAATTATGAAAAGGCTAAATGGAAAATTATTATTTGGTGGAATTATAACTTTCGTTGTATTGATTTTATTGGTGGCATTGAATCCATTTGGGTATAATGATTTGGGATATCGAGAAGTTGTCGAGACTCCAACGGGCAAAAAATATGTGATTTTTGAAAATGGAGTTTATATGAAATTCCCTGGATCGAAAATTACGACTTATCCGAATGTAATCACCATCAGTCATAGAGGAGAAGGAATGGGTGCAATGATTGAAAGCAAATCGATCTTGATTCGATTCAATGATGCGACAGAAGCTAGAGCTCAAACGGTCGTTCGGTTTAGGCTTCCTCCGAGTGAGCCTGATATGATGATGCTACACTCGGAGTACATCAACAAAGAGTATTTGTCATTAAAAGGTTTGGCACCTTACACAATTGAGTGTTTGAAAAACTCTGCGCAATTGATGGATAGTGAGCAACACTATTCCGGAGGTCGAGCACAACTGTCTCAGTTTTTTCAAGATCAATTGGAATACGGATTATTTATTTTGGATACACAGGAATCTTTTGCAAGAGATACCTTGACCGGAGAAATGAAGCGTATTTATGAAAGCAAAATTCGAGTTAGCAAAGATGGTACTAAAGAACGAAAAGATTCTGACCTTAAAAGGTTTGGAATTCATATCGCAAGTGCTACCATAGAAAATGTAGACTACGAGTCTCAGGTGGATGAGAAGTTGAAAAAGAAGATTGAGGCAAGTACCCGAGAGTCTGTTTCTAAGCAAAATTTAGTGACTGCTCAGCAGGAAGCGATGACGGCAGAAGCGGAAGGTCGAAGACGATTGGTAGAGATTGAGTATGAGGAAAAACAAAACCAAACGCAGAAAGTTGTACAAGCAGAGACGCAGGTTAAACTGGCGATCAAAGATAAGGAGAAGCAAAAAATTGCTTTGGATGGAGCTCGATTGGAAGCTCAAAAAATCAAAGCTTTAGCAGATGCAGAGGCTTATGCAAAAGATCGGATGATGAAGGCAGATGGTGCCTTAGATAAAAAACTGGAAACGTACCGGGAGGTTCAGAAAATGTGGGCAGAAGCTTTTATGCATTATAAAGGTGACCTAGTTCCTCAGTTCCAAACTGGAGCGAGTAGCACAGGGAATGCTGGCTTAGAGTTCATGGATTTGATGAGTGCAAAAGCTGCAATGGATCTGAGTGTGAAGATGAAAATGAAAGAAGGAAATTAGAGGTAAAGAGTGAGAGGTGAGGAGTGAAGACTTCTCATCTCTTAATGTGCTTTTGCAAATTTACGTTCACCAGCTTTGATTGCAACTTCTAAATGATTTTCACCCGGAGGAATCGGACAATTGTAACCATCGGAAAATGCGCAATATGGATTATAGTTTTTATTGAAATCCAGCATCATTTTTCCATCTTTAATTTCACTGCTTTTTAGATTGATATATCGACCGCCGCCATAAGTTTTTCGGTCATTGGTCAAATCTTTAAAAGGTAAAAATAGATAATTTTTATAGCCAGGAACGTTAATCATTTTCATACTTTGATAAACGGCTAGCTGTTGTTCTTTGCCATTTAATTTGAATTTCAGAACGCCATACTTTCTATAAGGTTTGACCATGCCACTATAAGTAGCCATTTCAAAAACCTTCTCATCAGGTGTTGCTTCAAAAGTCGCTTCGACCTTATATCTTTTTTTAGGTCTGAAAAATCGGATGAATTTTAAATCCGCTTTTTTATTATAAAAAGGAGAGCGTTCCGATTTTAAAAAGTCAGACTTATATTCTTTTCTATGTTCGCGAATAGATTTTTTATAAGACTTTTGCGCAAAGCCTAAAAATGGTAAACATAGGATAAAGAATAGGAAAATATTTTTCATTAATCTGTTTTTTATAAAAGATAACAGGCATTTAAACTTTATGTTTAAATGCCTGTTATCTGAAAACGATAAAATTATAATTTTGTAAATCCTTTCACTTTATCTAGAAGCAAATAGCGATCATCGTGTTTCGCTAATTCTGTTTTTGAATTCGTATCAATATTCATATATGGAGGATTTGGATCATCCGCTTTGGCAGCAGGCCAATCAGGGAGTCCTGTACCGTTAGGATTTCCAGTTTTTATAAAATTAGCTAAAAAGCCTTGAAAGGTTTCTGCAGTTTTATAATCATCCGGAGTCCATGCCCAATAATCTTTTCTAAGGTCAAGATTACCCAAACAATATTCGATATCAGAAGCATGAGGTGCTCCAAGAGCTGGAGGCGTTTTCGGCGCATCAGCAGCAAGGGTGTCCGCAACTGATCTCAGGTGTGGACGAAGTTTGCTAAACAAATATCGGTACACCGGTTGGGTACTATTTTTACGATGAAGGTCAAACCATTTCCAAGTACCGTAGCCTATGAAACGATCAGATCCTAATGCGGTAGAAGAGGCTATGATTTCTTCTTCTGAACCATGAGGGTAAAGTTTTAAAACTTCATTCGCATTATCTGGATATGCTTCTTTTACTTTTTGAATATATTTCTTTTCGCTAAAATCCATTCCACCCATAAAAGCAGCTCCTGGCATTTCAGCAGAAGTCCAGCCGAGTAAAAGCGGAACTTGAGCCTGTTGTTTTGCTTCAAAAATTTCAGGTAATGATTTTGGATAAAAATATCCGTCTTGTACTGTCGGAAATCTAAAACCATTCATGGCTTGATAAGCTTCATAGATTTTTTCTGTAGGTAAAGCCCTTAGTTCTGCTAAAGATAGATCGCCCATTTCTTTGGCAAAATCTAGTCCTATTTTTTCCGCTTCTTCCAAAGTCGCAGGAACAGAAATTGCAGCGCCACTTTCTCCAATTGCACCAGCGATCAAATCTTTGGAAAGGGGAGAAGCCATTTGCATACTTACGGAAAAAGAACCAGCGGACTCACCTGCAATGGTTACTTTTTTAGGATCGCCACCAAAGGCAGCGATGTTTTTTTGAACCCATTGTAGGGCAGCATTTTGATCTAGTAAACCGTAGTTGCCAGATGCTTTATAAGGTGCTTCGGCACTTAACTCAGGATGAGCCATAAAGCCAAAAACATTTAATCGATAATTGATGGTGACAGAAACAATTCCTTTTTGTGCCATACTTGCTCCATCATAACGAGCTTCTGATCCATCACCTGCCATAAAACCGCCACCAAAGAAATAAACCAAAACTGGGAGATCTTTTGTTTCTGCTGTAGCAGGAGTCCAGACATTTAGATAAAGACAATCTTCTCCAGTCGCCGGAGCTCTTGGAATAAGGTCGTCCCAAATTTTTGCTTGAGTTGAGCTATTGCCAAACTCTTTTGTCATTTTTACACCTTCCCAGTTATCCGCAGGTTGTGGAGCTTTCCATCGTAATTCGCCAACAGGTGGTTTCGCAAAAGGAATACCTTTGAAAATTTGAAGTCCGGATTGTTCATCAACGATACCTTCGATGAGACCGTTTTCAATTTTTGTCTGACCCGGCGTCCATGTCTCTTTTTTCTCAGCAGGTTTCTCAGCAGAGTTACATGCACTGATAAGGACAAAAGCAAAAAACCAAAAGCCTAATTTTTTCATGATGAAGGTGTTTTTTTACATTAAAAATTTTATTCCTCATTCCTGTACTTAGTCGATAACAATCACAAGTTTATTTTCTGGAGCATTCACCGCAATTCTTGTAATATTCTTCATTCCATAATAACTTAGGTCTGCGATTTCCAACCAACCGACATCTCTTCTTTGATTGAATTTATAAAGTCGAGTACCCTGAGCCATGATGATTGTACCGTCCTTCAATATTGTGAAATCTTCGCTTCCTGGAAAACCTGCCGTAATTAAACTAGATCTATAAGTTCGGGCATCTAATTTTTTTAATAACCAAGAATCTTCTGAAATTTGCTCAACATAAGCAACTTCACCACTAGGTAATTCTTGAAAGCAACGACCAATATTACTGGTGATAAATCTTGCAGACTCATCTCTTGAATCAGCGACTAACATTTTATGAGGTGTTCCAACACCAAACAAAATTAAATCTCTATAATCCACCCAAAAGTGATAACCAATATTTTTAATGCCTTTAAAAACAGGGCTTCCGGTCGATCTCCGATTGAGCGGAAAACGCCATAACCTTTGATCTCCATTTGTCTCCACTCGTACACAACTAAATTCAAAATCATTAGCACGTCCAGCCGGTGGGATAAAAGTTGGAGAGTATTCACTTTCAATAGTCGAAGTGACTTGAGTAATTTTTTTATTTTTTAAATCAAGAGAATAGATATCGGTTTGAGTCGTATCATTTGGAAACTGAACCGTAAGGTATAATTCATTATCTGACATGAAATATGGTTGATTGTTGTAACCATTTTTATTGAAGTCAGTCAGAAATGATGGATTTTTAAATTCAAAAATACTATCGCTTTTTTGATTAAAATCAAAAAGAAGCATATTGGTATTAGGAAGTAATTGAGCACTAAGATTGAGGGAAAACAAAATGCTTGTGAATAAGATAAAATTGATTTTCATTATGTTGTTGTTTTCTAAAGTTCTTTGCTAAGATATTCTTTTTTTTAGCATTGTCAAAAAGTGGATAATTTCATGTCCTATAACTCGACAATTCCTTTAAGTGCTGACATTGGAATTTTAATCGGAATATCTCCCATGACGTAAGGAGTGACCTCGTAGGTGTTGTATAATAACTCAATCGTGTCCTTAGTGATTTTAAAATTCTCAGCTAATGGCAATCCTTCTTCCGGTATAAATGTATCAGCAGCTGATTCATCACCTGTTCTTTCAATAAGTGTTTTATAAAAAGCTTTTTGAATAATATTTTTAAAAGCTGTATCATCTTTTATGATGTCTTCATAGACTATTTGTGCTCCAGTTTTAAGATCGAAATTCGAATATTGCGTGAAGTAATTAGGGTGAGCGCCTCCCATAAATGAATAATTGAAAAGCGTCAAATTGGCAATATCTTCATTGAATTCGATTTTACCTTCAACATCTAATGCCCATCCGAGACCATTGCCTTCTGTTTCTTTATATTCTCTGGCATAAGACATAATAAAACTATCCATCGCGGCACTTAAGTTTGCCTTGTCATTTTCTTGAATATAATCTACATGGTTGATGACGTAAGTTGCGATAGAATCATTTATGATTTTTCTAATCTTTTTATCTCCATGTTGAACGACTGGCCAGACTGCTCTTATCTTCATACAATCGAAGTCTGATTCGCAAGGGCCACCTCCTTGTTTGAGTAAAGAATCGAGAACAGCAGTAAAAGGTTTTTGAACTTCGACGGAAGGTTTATCCGTATTTGTTTGATCAGTGGGCTTGTCTTTTTTACATGCGAGAAAACAAAGGAGGACAAGGCATAGTGGAATTAGCTTCTGGTGCATTTAAATTGGTTGTTTTGAGTTTTAGAGAATGCGCAAGATAAAGATTCTCTGCCTCATTTCCCTGTAGATACTCTGCTAATAACAAAGGAAGTTTCCATACATCTTTCCCCTAAAGAAAAAACATCATGATTTTGTTGGGCTTCAGTCGAAGTAAATCATGATGTTTTATCCTAGAGATTGAAAATCAATCCATCAATTATAGCAAAATCAATTTTTGAGTATAAACACCTTCGGATAATAAAATTCGACACCAATAAACACCTTTAGGAAGTGCCGCAAAATTTAAAGTAAAATAAAATCTTCCATTTTGAAAGGACTGATTTTTTATTACCGCCTCTATCAAATGACCATTAGAATCAAAAAATTGTAAGCCATTAAAATCTGTTTGTGTTGAAATAAAGTTAATGTTTACTTTTTTAGAAAAAGGATTTGGAAAGGTTTGTAAATCGATTTGCTTAGGATCATTAAATTCAAAAACTGCATCTACAATTTCAACCGTTAATGTCAATTCGATAATACTGTCGCATCCATTTTGAGCAGTAAGGATGTCGTAGAAAACTCCAGTTTCATCATAAGTAGAAGAACCAACAGTATACGTTTCTCCTTCAAAGATGGTTTCTTCGATTTCAGTGAAATAATTTTCTTCGACATAAATGTTGGTTATGATGATGAGACTGTCACAACCATTTAAACTAAACAGAGTATCAATAATTATAGTATCTTCTGGATAGTCATCATTTTCACAGATGTTAAACTCAAAAGATGAAAATGCGGTTTCTTCGACTACTAAGTTTAAATTAGCAAGACTATCACAACCACTATTTGTTGTTGTTTCGTAAGTATAGATACCTGTTTCTGTAAGATCATTTCCACCAAAAGGGTAGCTGTCACCATCGCAGATTGTAGCATTGAGATTGGTTTCTAAAAGCTCTGAAAAAGTAAGGTTAATAATCACGGTGCTATCACAACCATTTGAACTCCCTCCGGTAATAACTTCTGTTCCATTCGGATTTGATTCATCATAAATTGTTCCGTTGACATTGACTTGATCCCCGAAGCAAAGTTCCTCATTTAGTTCGTAAACTAATTCAGAGCCAAGTGTAAAAGTAATATTGATGGCATCATTTCCAGAATCATTGCTGACCAATAGGGTAGCGGTATACGTTCCCGAAGTATTGTAAATAATACTTGGGTTTTGAAGGCTTGATATATTTGGACTACCTCCAGGGAATGACCAACTCCAAGTGTTTGGACTTGTGGACAGATCGCTAAAGTTTATGGTAAACGGAGCGCAATTGGATTGAACTGAAAAAGCAAAATTAGCGATTGGTGGAATATTATCGACGGAGATATCGTGAAGAAAAATAGGAGCTCCAGTCAGTGAAATATTATTAGGACCAAGTTCGGTGCTGTTATTTGTTTGCGAATAATTCCAATTTCTTTTTTCTAAAAGATTAATATTCATGGATGCTGGAAAAGAGTAATTTGCATTAGCAACTTCCGAATCATCTATTGTAGTCTTTGCCCAAATGACATAGGTGTAAGAACCATCCGGATGTAGAAAAGCAGCACCATCAATATCATCTGGAAGATTTAATTCCAATGTTTTTGCTTCATTATAAGAAGCATTGCCGATGGCGTCAGAAGTAGTTTTATAAGCAATTCCTTCTTCCGTTAAAACTTGATCATATTGATTGACATCATCTAGGTTTTCATATAAGCCCATACGATCAAATTCATTATAACCTTCTCCAATTGGGTAGTCTTCACCGAGTTTGTAAACATGAAATTGAAGGATGTTATTCTTCTGGCAAGCGACTACTGTTTTTATAATAAAATTTCTTTGCCCAGGAATAGAGCCGAAATAATCCGGATTGAATTTTTCTGCGGGGACATTACTTTCTGTGATTAGCCAAACCTTTTCAGGGTAGGTCACGTCATCATAACCATAGTTTTCTAAGACCGTTTCAAAATCATTTTTCTTAATCACTACTTCCTGCATGGCTGCATCTGAATGTCGAAAAAATATAAAATCTTCAAGGTCATTGTCGTATTCTTTTAAACTAAAATGAGGATAAGAATGATAACTCAAAGCATCAAAATAAGCACCGCCGGCAAGTGGGTACTCTGAAGTGATTAAGCCATTATCAGGGTTATCGGAATGCCTCATGATGATATCCAAAAAACTTTCATAACCCAAGCCTCCGACCGCAACGAATGCATCAGGGTCAACAAATTTTATAACTTCATAACTGATTCTAAGCAAACGGATATAATGATAAACTGGCGCTCGTAATTTGTAATCACAAGGATCAGGAACATTCTCCCACCAGTTTCCTTCTTGTCCAGGATCTAAATACCCAGAAGCAGAATAATCAAAATCTGGTTCATTCCAAACCTCCCAAAACTTTACATGATCCTGATAAATGTTGACCATTTCGAAAAGATATTTCGCGTAGTAATTATCGTCATTGATAGGTGTTCCATTTGCTCCGCCATCCCATATTGGAAGATACATGTTGTCAAAAAGATGAGATTGATGATCAGGACAATAAGAGTTTGGATCTTGATGATCATCGGAAGGAAAGCCAATAAATACGGTCAAGTCTTGCATTCCCAAGTTTTCAAAATACTGGTACTCGTCGAGTCGGATATCATAACCCCAGAATTCTAAAAAGTGCTCAGGAAGGGGAGTACGTTTTGTGTTACAACCAGCACCAGCGATACCTAGAGCTGGGTTCCCAGAAGCAATATCTGCTTCTGCTTCATCATCCCAACCTGCATTGGAGCCTGCATTTACACCAAAGCCAAAGGCGCCATCAAAACTGGGCACTTGATCATTTGCGGTGAAATTTATTTGAGCATTTAAAATAGAAGAAAAAGAAAATAGAATAAATAGCGATAGATATTTCATGTTGAACATTGTTTGGATGAACAGTTTCAAAAACAGCCTAGATGATATAAATGTGAAATAGTAGGGTGGTAAGAAAATCGCTAGATAAACATACAACTATATTTTTAGAAATCTTATTGTTGGGGATGAAATTTTTGAAAATGTATTTTCGACTTTTGATTAATGACTGAGAGTATTTTTGATTAAATAAGATGTAGGATTATTAACCGCGGAGAAAAAGGAGTAGCGCTGAGATTTTTAAATTTTATTTTATAAAACTTAAAAGGGTAAAACTTTAAACATGGGACTAATTTAAAAAACTCACTTTCAGGCCTAAGCTGAAAGTGAGTTTTTTATCTCTATTGCCGTAGGCAATCTATCCCTATCACCAAAGGTGATCTATCCCTTCCGACAAGCTCTGCGAGTCGGAACCATCCACTATTTCTACGTAGGAGAAATCTATCCCTTTTTAGATCTCTGATCTAAAACCCATTCTTCTCAATTTCCATAATCGCCAAAACATGAGCATCCGCAATCTTCTGTCGAACACTACTCTTTAATAAAAGACGAGCCTCTTCTTTGTTGGTATAAAAACCATTTTCTGTGAGTACCGCAGGCATCTTGGTATTTCGTAAAACATAGAACTGTTTTTTACCAGGGTATGATTTAAGTTTTCTATTCTTCCAGCCAGTTTTAGAGATCAAGTGTTTTTGGAAAATACGAGCTAATGCTCGACCTGATCGAGAGTTGTGATAAAACCAGGTTTCAATTCCACTTGGTGGCTCCCAACCTGACCTGCCAAAAGCATTGGCATGAATAGAAAGAAATATTTTAGGAAGACTACTTTTTAATTTATTTGCACGACCAACACGACCTTCGAGGAAATTGTCAGTATTGACTTCTGGAACAACATTGAAATATTTTACACCCTTTTTTTCTAATTGCTCAATAATTCTTTTTACAATATCTCGATTGAATTCATATTCCAAAAATTGCTTTCCATCTTCGAATTTTGGAGAGCGCTTTCCAGCTGTCAATTTACCGTGACCATTATCCAAGCACCACATGTATCTCGCTTTGTGTTTTGGTGTTTCAACAACTGGAGGTGTTTCGATAACTGGTTCTTCAACAACCGGAGGTGTTTCAATCACAGGATCAACGACAACTTCAGGTTCCGTTGGTTTCGTTTCTTCTTCAGGAGTTATAACCACAGCTGGATCATCACCAGGTTCTAAAACTACAGGCTCTTCTTCGCTGACGACCACAATAGTACTAGCTGTGTCCTGATCTAATTCAGGAGCATCCTGAGGGAAGCTAGGTTCAGCTTCAGGTAATTCATCGGACTCGAACGTAGAAGTTGGTTTACCAAAAGTTCCAGGTTTTGGTTTTTCAGAACCTCCTCCGAGGATTCCAGAAAATAGATTTCTAAAGAACTCAGCAATTTTTTCAAACATAAGGGATTGTTTTCTATGCGAATAACGGTTTAGAGCATGTTGGGAATTTTGACCAAATATAGTGAAATTATTAGATGTTTGGGAATGGTCAGTTATACGAAAGGATTAAAGCAAAGATACAGAGGACTGCTTAAGCTTACTAAGTATAATTAAAGCGGGTTAAGAATCTAAGACCCTTAACCCGCTTTAGCTATTAATATGCTATTTTGATTTTCTGTCGATTCCTACATCTTCTGAGCCGAAGAAAATAATCGATTCCATCGAATACCCTTAAAAATACTACCTTCTACAGTGGAGAACCAGATGAAAAGTGGCTTCCCAACAACATGGGTTTGAGGAACAAATCCCCAGTATCGAGAATCCTCAGAACGATGGCGATTATCTCCCATCATCCAGTAATAATCCATTTGAAAAGTATACGATGTCGCAGCTTCTCCATTAATGAGAACTCGTCCATTTTTGACTTGAACCTTATTAGGGCCTTCATAAACTTCAATGATTCTTTTGTAAAGGGCTATGTTTTTAGGACCTAGATTTACCGTCTCTCCAGCTTTTGGAACAACGAAAGGACCGAAGTTATCATCATTCCAAGTTGTGAAGTTTACTGGATCATTTGGAAAAAATTCTCCAGGAGCTCTTGCAGGAAGTGGAGCCAATTCAATCGTGATATTAGGATCCATACCTTTTACTTTCTCCATTTCATTATTGGTCATGACCAATTCATTTTTTCCAGCTTTAGCGGGACGCCCTCGGTTAATATCTTCAGTACTTAATCCGAATTCTTTTAGTTTTGCATCATTCAAAGGACTACCAGGAGAATCAACAAAATAAGAAAATTGCATTCCCTCAGGATTTGGAGAAACTTTATCATTGATATAAATCTGGCGATCTCTAAGTTCAAATTTATCACCAGGAGTGGCTACGCAACGCTTGATGTAATGATCCATTTTATCAATAGGACGAGTTCGGAAGTCATACTTTTCAATCTGTGCTCTTTGACCTGGAGACATTCTTCGAGTTTGATACACACTGTAGGTTCGACCAGGGTACATGTAAACAGAGTCACCTTCTGGGAAGTTAAAAACCACTGCTTCATTGCGATCAATATTTTCAATCGCTTTTAGTCGAGTCATTTTCAATTTCGGATTTTCCAAATAAGACTCCGTTCCTAAAACAGGAAGGGTATTATGTACCAAAGGAAATTGTATAACGGTCTCTGGTGTTCGAATTCCGTAATGTGCTTTACTTACAAAAAGAAAATCCCCAACCAATAAAGAACCTTCCATTGAAGAAGTCGGAATGACATAAGCTTCAATCAAAAACATCCGTATAAATGATGCTGCAAAAACGGCAAAGATAATTGCTTCTGCCCATTCTCTGCCAGATGATTTTTTATAAGGATTATTAGCGACTAATTTTTTGAGGCCATATTTATCATCCCCTGCTTCTGCTTCTCTTAATTTTTCAGCGTAAGCTTTTTCCAATTCGACTGTCTTTCCGATATACTTATCTTTGTCATTTCGGCCAATCTGGAAAAATGAGAAAGGAGCAGCAACGACGGCCAAGAAAGAGTCCCAAAAGCCATACTTTCCAAAAGACCGGACCATATCGACACACATCCCGGACCAGATAAAGATATTGACAATCGGTATCAATAGGAGCGCAGCCCACCAGCTAGGTTGCCCGATTATTTTAGCCCAGACTACAAAGTTGAGTCCAGGTACCAAAGCTTTCCATCCTTCTTCACCAGCTTTTACAAAAAGCTTTTGAAGCATGAAACAGGTCAAAATATAAAATACGATCAAGAAGATTAATATACCCACGTTTCAGTTTTTTAATTTAAAATCTGTTGAATCTGAGTTCCTAACGGAATAAAAATAACTTATTGATATTTCCGTCTAATAACATTCTATACGTAGAATGTACATTTTCGCTGCAAATATAGTCGAAAAATGTAGTTTTAGAACTTAAGGAGTCAGTAAATAATAAGCTACCTATTTAATGCTGATATTTTGCTACCTGCCTTCGTTATGAAATCCTTGTAATAAATGATATTACTACGGATTATCAAGCTTGGCAGTCAACAAAATCTCTAGCCTGAAATTAGCATCTTATTATTGGCTAACTCCTAACCAAGGATAAAGATATAGAAAGGAAAGAGTAATAGGGGAAAATGATAGAAGAGTGGATGGTTTTTTAGGACGAGCATCTGTTTTTTGACCGATTTACTAAATTTTTGTACTGGATAGAGAAAAGTTTAGCAAATCTTATAGAAGCTTTTATTCTCCTTCAGGATCCAAAACATAGCCTTCTATATAAAGTGTTTCACCTTTTCGTTGCTCGCTAAAAAACACTTTTATCTTCTTTCGAAAATATCCTGTCTTTCTAGAATCATAGGTGATTTTGATCTCATCGGTAGCGTTGCTTTCAACAACGAGTTCCGACCAATCAGCAGCGGTGCAACCACAAGTCGTTCTAATATTATCGATGACGAAAGGTTTATCACTGACATTTTTAAACTTGAAAACATAGTTTACAGGTACACCTTGCTTAAGGTCTCCAAAGTCATGCTCTTTTGGCCCTATCCATTCTACTACCGGTGTTGCAAAGAACAAACTGCCAAGAACGAATAATGTAATACCTAATGTTTTCATAAAAATATTTTAAAACTAGAATAATCAATTTTAGCCTGCCTCACTCCTGAATCTCCCAAGTATGATCACTCAACAATCGCACCGTAGCTGTAAATTGATAAGGAGACCTTGTTCCCCACTCATCAGGACCGACCATAGATACAACGTCAGTTCCATTCGATTTCTTGTATAGATGGTAAGTATGCCCGATTAATGGCTTAAAACCAATCTCTGCCTGATAGATGTCTTCAGAAACCCGAACTCGGTCATGAACCTTCTGAGCTTGTTGAGCCAATAATTCGACCTGTTTTCTAATTTGATCCAGTTGAACTTCCGTTTGCTCATACATTGCAGAAACAGCCAATCCTTTTACTCGACCCTTATCGATAGGCTTGATAACTGCTCCTCCTACGGTATGTGCATAGGGTAGGAGATGAGGATTTTCTGCGATTTTATCTTTATCAATTGGATTGACAAAAGGTTTTTCTTCTTTCTTTTCTTTCGACATGGTGCAATTATACTTTAAAATTAAAGACTTGATTTCTAACAACATTTCTGAAGTTAAGTTCTGGAACAATATCTAAAATTATGATTAGTACCAATTATTCAAACAATTACTACAAAAATACAACCTTTTCCACTTCCTCCAAAATACAAAACCCGCTCATCTCAGCGAGACAAGCGGGTTTCTAGGTATAGGTTTTAGTCCTTTGAAAAACCCTGTGTTTGAGACAAAGGCGTAAACAATATCAACGCTTCTTATAGTCGCTTTTGATTTTATTTACGACTTGTCCACAGTATTTGTCAAAGGACGTAGTTTTTTAAAACTTATTTCAAGTTAAAAGAACCAGTTCCTGCAAGGAATCCCTTATTGAAAACTTCAATTTCATATACACCTTTTGAAAAAGGTACATTTGGATCCCAGTGGAAACAAGCTTGCTGATCTTCATTATTATAATCCAATTCTTTGATTTTAGTATATCGGATTTCTTCACCAGTTTTGGTATTCGTTGTGATACCAGAACCAAGATCTTCGATCGCTAAAGTCTCACCTACAGGATTGATAATTCTTACAAAGAACTGCTCTAAGCCATGCTCTGTAACTTCATTTTGAGTTGCATTAAAGCAAATCTTAACGTAATCTACGTTTTTAGCATATTTCTTTTGCTTCTGCTTTCCGCTAGATTTAGTTTTATAACCAGTACCTGATACATTGTCTACTTTGACAACAGATGCAAAATATACTGTTTTATCCAATGCTGCTTTTTCATTTGCTAGAGCTTCTTTTTCGCTGATCAATACTGTTTTTGCAGTAGTCAACTCTTCATTCATCATACGCTCCTTAGAAACTTCGCCAATGAGTGTTGTTTTTTCTTCAGTAAGTTGAAGATTAGCATCAGTTAATAGCCCATTTTCCTCTTTGAGGGTATTGATATCGGCAATGTACTGATCCATTTGTGCCCTAAGGTCAACTAATTGAGCTTGAGCAGCTTTAAGATCTTTCTTAGTTCGAATAGAGCCAGATAATTTTTTCTTTTGCTCTAAAAGCTCTTCTTTTTGCTGATCAATTAAGGCATTGAGGTTTTCCTCACTACCTCTCATAGTCTCAAGCTCTGTTAAAGCATCATAATATTGCTTTTCTATCTCAGCTTCAAGCAGTTTTGCTTCGTCTAATTTGACGGAAAGTGCTTCATTATCTGATTTGTGCTGCATGTTATTGTAAATTAAAAAGGCGTTTAGCCCCAAAAGTGCTACAATAACGACTGCTGCTACAGCAGTTAACTTTTGCTTCGAATCTTTTGAAAAACTCATAATGGACATTTTTAGGTTTACGATTGTTTTTTTAACCGCTTAAATTAATGTCTTCGACAAAAATAGTGGGTTATGCATTTTCTTTCAAATTTTATTTGCTTTGACTTTTGCTCTTGATTTTAAGTAGCGCTTGTCTTTTTAAAGCGAATAAGAAAAAGGAGAAATTACGTTACACTATGTTGCTAAAGAACTGGAATTTTTAATTTTAAAGGTACTGAAAACGGCTACTCTCTTTCGAGCTTGATTTCAGAGAATGTTCGGACATTAAAATCCGCGAAATTTTAAAAGTCCTACGCTAAAACCGTTGGGATGTTTGTTAATTTTTATAAAACTTCCACAAAGGTAAAAGAACTAATCGATTAAGCTTTTAGATATATTGTATCTATTTTTAATAAAACTACTTTTAAATCAAAATAGTGATAATAAATAATCAAAAAGTTGTAAAATAATGTAAATTTTTCCTATGTTGTATGGTATTTACTGTTTGTAAATTAGATATAAGGAATATTAGGTAAGAATTCAGCAGCTATAAAATATAATTCGATACTATAAACGATGGTTATTTTCATTTCATTATGTTTTGTTAGTAAAAAATGAAAATAAATCGATCTATTTAATTGTGAATAATCTGTTTGATAGCCTATTTTTTTTATAAAATACTGATTGTAAAGGATTTGTGGCTATAAGTTGGAGGAGCTTAAAAAAAAGATTAAATAAACTTTAACCCAATAACCTAAATTAAAACATACTATGTTAGAACATCTCGACATCGCCAACGTCCTCTTTTTGGATATTGAAACCGTTTCAGGGGAAGCAACTTACGCTGATTTACCAGATAATTTTAAAAGACTCTGGAAACTCAAAAGCAAACAAATCCTTCGCCAGTATGATGAAGACTTGGAGGAGGATACCGTTTCAAACCTATATCCTGAGAAAGCTGGAATTTTTGCTGAGTTTGGTAAAATCGTTTGTATCTCTGTTGGGATTATCGTGAGAGATCCTGCTACAAAGGTGCTTAGTGTTCGATTAAAATCTTTTGCGAGTGAGGATGAAAAGGAATTATTGACCGCTTTTTCGAAGCTAGTAGAGCAGTATTATAATAATCCAAACAAGCATTTCTTCTGTGGTCATAATCTTCGAGAATTTGATATTCCTTACATCTGTCGCCGTATGGTGATCCATCAAATGAAATTGCCAACAACTTTCGACATCAGTGGAAAGAAACCTTGGGAAACCAAACATTTGCTCGATACGCTCGAAATGTGGAAGTTCGGAGATTACAAACATTACACTTCTTTGGATTTGCTAACTCAGCTATTTGGAATTCCTTCACCAAAAGATGATATCGATGGTGGTGAAGTTGGGAAAGTGTACTGGAATGAGAAAGATCTTGCTCGAATCTGTATGTATTGTGAAAAAGATGTATTGGCCGTTGTCCAATTGTTATTGAAGTATATGCGACAACCGGTCTTGGAAGGCGACCAAGTGATTCATGTTGAAGTAAGTATTTTGTAAAAAATAGAAACCTTTGCGAATCAGCTGTTGAATGGAATCAGCAAAATTCCCAATAGCTTAATTTTCAAATGAACATAAACGATATAAGGTATTCGGCATTAGTAAAGCCTGAAAATCTAAAATCGAACACCGTTTTCCTTAATAGTGGAGTAATTAAAAAAGCGACATTATAAACCCTGATTCACATAACCTCATTTTATACAATTGCAAAGATAATGAACAGAAGAAAATTTATAGAAAAAACCAGCATCTTAGGAGTCGCGTCTTTACTTCCTTTATCCGCTTGTACCATGCCTGAAAAACAGAATCAGAATTATAAAATGGGGTATCAGCTTTACTCCATTCGAGATGAAATGGCCAAGCAGCCAGTTGAAACTTTAAAAGCCTTAAAAGAAATGGGTTATGAAGATTTCGAAACTTATGGCTATGAACCTGAAAAAGATACTTTTTATGGGTTTAAATCAATTGAGTTCAAAAAAATCCTTGAAGATTTAGCACTCACGACTTCTAGTGGACATTTTGGTTTTTCACCGTTTCTCAATCAATCATCAGATGATATGAAACGCTTTGTTGATCAATGTATCGTTGGGGCAAAAACTTTAGGGATGAGTTACATCACCTGGCCATGGATTGCACCTGAGTTACGAACCATAGAAAATTTTAAATTGATGGCTGGAAAACTTAATGGTATTGGTGAACAGATTACGGCGGCAGGTCTTGGATTTGCTTATCACAATCATGGTTTTGAATTTGAAGATCATAATGGTGAAACAGGATTCGAAATTATATTAAAAGAGACTGATCCATCTTTGGTGAAATTCGAAATTGATATGTATTGGGTGATGCACTCTTCGAAATTTACTCCTGCAGAATTAATAAAAGATCAACCTAAGCGTTACGTGATGTGGCATATAAAAGATATGGATAAAGTTTCAAGAGACTATACTGAATTAGGCAATGGCTCGATCGATTATACTAAATTGCTTCCTGATCCAGAGGAGTCTGGCCTTGAGTTTTATTTTATCGAGCAAGGTGGAAATTATGCGCATAATTCTACGCAAAGTGCTGCTGATAGTGCGAAATATTTTAAAAGTAATTTGCAGAAATTTTTATAAAAGACTAATGCTGTAATAGTTTGTTTGGGAAAGAATAATAAATTGAATTAGCTTTTAGAAGAGAAAAACGGCATTAGGTGTTCGGTATTTGGACTCTTCTTTTGCCGAATACCTAATGTATAATTGCTTCCTAAAACCAAATGCAAAGTTTGGAATGGCATTATACTTTTTAGTGAAAAAAGTATTTAGCCTTGAGTATTTTGGTCCTTTTGTGTCAAAATAAAAAGGATCGACGAAAAGGTGGCTTCATCTATATCGTATTTTGAACAGCTTACCCCTAATTTCTTTTCAAAACCAAAAACTCATCATCCATTACATTTCCTGTAAAAATCAAATCCCCAAAAGTAGCAGCTACCGTAGAACCAGACATCTCTTGGCCATCTTCGACATAAATTTTTTCAATCGAATAATCACCTGTTCCTCGGTAAGCAATTTTAATAACCTCAGAAGGAGTTGTTTCTTTTTTGCCTTTCGAATAAGCGTTAAACCTCAAAAGATTTGGATGTGAGCCGATCCATAAATTTCCGTCTTGGTCAAACTCGATATTATCCACTCCAGTACCACAAGGAATGTCTTCAATAAAATTAAGTGAACCATCCTGATTTGTAGAATAGACTTTTACTAGAAATTTTCTGGGAGAAGCAACAAAAAGTAGATTACGTTTTTTATCAAAATTAATCCCATTAGCATAAGCAATTCCATCAGCGACCTCTTGATAATTATTTCCATCAAAATACACAACGTTAGAAAGAGCCAGGCCAGAGTACTCTTCGACAAGTTTTCCGAGACCTTTATCATAGCCATGATCGTTTGTAAAATAAAAACGGTTTTCATCCAACATGACCAAATCATTTGGACTAATCATTGAATCATCCTTCAGTGTTTTTATATGGGTTAAAACTTTTTCATACAATTCAAAAACTTCTAAAGAATGCCCTTGTTGTGTATGATTGATAGCTATGATTTTATAGATGCTGCCTTTTTTGAAAAATGAAATTCCATGAGGTGCAAAAGGCTGATTAAAAGATATGCTTAAAGGAATTGGAGTGTAGTCATCTGCTTTTAGGTCTATCAAAAACAAGCCTCCTTTTTCTTCTGTATCGGCTGGAAATCTTTTTCGATTGGTAGAGGAAATTAGGACAAAACTATCAATCTGACTGATCATAATATCCTCGGCTCCTATAAGGGGAATCTTTTTGAGTATTGATCCATCAAATTTAGGCTCAATAGTTCTAAAAAAACCGGTCGAAATCAAAACATGACTGA
>CAKZTD010000022.1 GCA_937921595.1 uncultured Saprospiraceae bacterium | reverse complement strand
ATCAATGGTCGAATGTATGATGCAGCGACGATGAATGAAATGGGCAATCGCAGTAAAGATCGAACTCCTTTTTATTGGGAGATGGAAGGAAGTGGGAATGCTTATCCTCCGGTCATCCAAGGAACGAATGTATTTATGAGTTCTGGATGTTCTTGTAGACAATAAACAAGTTAACAAGTGGCTAAGTTATCAAGGGAGCAAGGAAGTCTATGGCCTCTTGATAACTTCACCTCTTTCTCTCTAAATCAATACGCTTGAAAAAAGACATCGAATCTAGATCGGATATTGAAAATCTCATTGAAGTTTTTTATACAAAACTCAAGACTGATGAGCTGGTAGGTTTTATATTTACCGAAGCGGTCATTTTGGATTTTGACAAACACTTGCCAGTCGTTTGCGACTTCTGGGAAGCAGTGCTTTTGAACAATCCAATTTACAAAGGCAATGTCATGCACAAGCACATTGACCTGGATAAAAAGGTTAAACTTCTACCAGAGCATTTTGATCGATGGGCTGAAATTTTCTTAGTAGAAATCAATCAACTCCACGAAGGTAAAACTACAGATGAATTGATCAAGAGAGTCAATACGATGATTCCTTTTATGAAGTTCAAGGTGGAGAGTAGTCGGGATTCAAATTTCATTCAATAATTTTTCAACTACTTGGACAAAATAGATTCACCTCAATAGTCGTTCTGATAAAAAACTAAAAAAATCCATTATTATGAAAAAAATATTGCTTCCAATTTTCTTTCTCTTTAGTATACTTTCTTTTACATTTGCTCAAGATTACCAAACGGGTATCGGCTTTCGAGGAGGATTTTCTAATGGCCTTACTGTCAAACATTTTATTGGAGACCAAGTTGCAATCGAAGGTGTTTTAAGTACCCGATGGAAAGGTTTTTTAGTCACTGGATTAATGGAACATCATAGAAACTTTGAGCTAGATGGTCTATATTGGTTCTATGGATTTGGTGGTCATATCGGATTTTGGAACAACAATAATAATGGTAATAATCCTTTCTTTGAAGATAAAACCTCAACCGTCATTGGAGTCGACGGAATACTTGGTTTAGAGTATAATTTTTCATCGATTCCGTTTAATGTGAGTCTGGATTGGAAACCTGCTTTTAATCTTATCGGCCATTCTGGTTTTTGGGGTGATGGAGGAGCTTTTTCGCTTCGATATATTTTTTAGAAGTAAATATGAAGTTGACTAAATACTAAGATATATCAGTCAGGATCTAAAGTATTGTTAGTTTTCAATTTGCTCTAAGCTATAAAAAACGGTATTAGGTGTTCGGTTTTCGGGCTCTCCTAATGCCCAATACCTAATACCGTTTAAACTCAGATTGAAATCAAGTTGTTGGGGCCATATTAATACCTTTCAAACTTGATTTTCATAAGACGTTTATCTTTTAATTTCTGTATGGACTACGTGTCTCCTTTATGAGCTACGAGTCCAAAAAAAACAAAACTATGAAAAACCGCTGCTCCTGGTGTCTTTCCACTGAAGAATACATCACCTACCATGATGAAGAATGGGGTGTTCCAGTACATGATGATCAAAAGCTTTTCGAGATGATTTGTCTTGAAGGAGCACAGGCTGGTTTGAGTTGGATTACTGTTTTAAAAAAGAGAGATCACTATCGAAAGGTGTACCATAATTTCGATCCAAAAAAAGTAGCGAAATATACGGAAGCTAAAAAAGCAAAGCTCTTAACTGACCCAGGAATTATTCGAAATAAATTGAAGGTCAAGGCTTTTACTTTAAACGCTCAACTTTTCCTTGAGGTGCAAAAAGAATTTGGCACTTTTGATAAATACATCTGGCAGTTTGTCAATCATAAACCTATCGTTAATAAGTTCAAATCTATGAGTGAAGTTCCTGTGAGCACACCAGAGAGTGAAGCGATGTCAAAGGATTTAAAAAAACGCGGATTTAAGTTTGTGGGTTCAACGAT
The DNA here is from genome assembly GCA_937921595.1 of uncultured Saprospiraceae bacterium. Lineage (GTDB taxonomy): Bacteria > Bacteroidota > Bacteroidia > Chitinophagales > Saprospiraceae > JAHDHW01. The sequence goes on along the minus strand of CAKZTD010000022.1, from coordinate 1,806 downwards.
TTGCTATGCTTTTATGCAGGCTTGTGGAATGGTAAATGATCATATGGTGGACTGCTTTCGGTATAAGAAGATGCCCAAAAAGTAGTGATAAACATTTTTTTTGATTGCTTTTTAGGAATGAGCGAATGTGTGAATTCATGAATGAATGAATCCCCTACTAAATGTAAAAAACAAGCATAGCACTTGATCATAGATAAGTATTTCTACTTAATTTTTCTTTTAAAAACAATAAATCTCCTTTCAATTTAGTTTAGAAATTGTTTAATACACATCAACTCTTAACTATGTCTTGTTTCAAACCAAGGCACCGTTTCCCTCTATTTTTGAGTCCAGCATCTTATGTCTGGTATTGTTTTATATTCTTCAAATTTCATTAAAAGAAACCTCATAGAAAACTTAGAAATGAAAAAAACAACTCGTTTTTTACTCCTAGTAATACTCTGCCTTTCTTACTTTATTCCTAATCTTTCATATGCTCAAACCTCTAAAGACACGATCGTTCAAAACTATCATTTTGATGATCAAATCAAAGCAACTAAAACGGAAGGATTAATACGTCTAAAAGTTACAGACTTCAGAAAGAGTAAACTTGCCAATGTTCCAATTTGGGTTCACAATAAAAAAGGTCAATACTTTAGTGGAACGACTGATAAGAATGGGGAAGTCTTTTTCCTTCTACCAAATAATAAATCCTATCAAGTCAATGTAGATCAAGAAGAAAATTATCGCAAGTTTTCTATTCCAAAAACAACAAAATATTTTAAAACTGAAAAAGTAGTGTTGTTGACTTCCAGAGTAAAAGAAGAGGTACGCAATGATACGATATTTCAAGATTTAGCGCAAGGCTTGATGCCTACGGCTTCCAGAGTTTTGGTCAACATAAAAATCGAAGACCTTGAGGACAAACCTTTAGAAAATGAAATTTTATATTTTGAAGGTCAAGTTTCCAAGAAGGTCTATTATTCGGTGACGAATGCAAAAGGCCTTTCTACTTTAATGTTACCAAAAGGAGATACTTACTGTATTCATTCTCCGATTTTCAATAAGATCACTTGCAAGGAATTTGAAAAATCTAACTCTTCTAGAACAAGTCGTTTTGAGTTTAAAACCATTAGTACTGCCGAATTTAGACAAAGAGAATTAGAGCGAAAACAGTTGCTAGCAGAACGTGATTCGATTCGCAGAGTTCAAAGGATGCGTGACTCTGTTGCACTCGTCAGAAATCAACTTCAGAATTTCTATTTGCATCACCGCTATAAAAATAGAGATTTTAATAAAATAGAATCCAATATCAAAAAAGTGGTAAAAATGGATCAAGAGTCTCTAAGTTCTAATCAGAACTTCTATGCAGAAAGCGGTGACGAAATCAAAGCCATTTTTCATCGTAATAAAGATGAATGGAAACAAAAAAGAATCATTGCCAATATCGATTGCAGTATGTATCAATACATTGATGAACTGATGGTTTGGAATTATTCAAATCCTGCAGAACAGGCTAATAATAAATACTGGTTGTTCAATGGTTTCAATTATGAAACAAGCGAGGAACACGAAGGGAATTCGCGTAGAGGAATCTTCCATGTGCCTGATAATAATGTACAAGGATTTTTTAATACCATTGACAAAATTGTAAATTTTAGTTGTCGAGGGAGTCGATTAGAAAACGTAGTCGAAGCATTGATTCTAGGAGCGGAAGGAAAAACTCAGGAAGAGGATTTATTGTTTATTGCCGACAATTATAGTGATGTCAGTGATTTAGAAAAATTAAAAGATTTAACTGTACCGGTACATGTGCTTTTGACGCAA
>CAKZTD010000021.1 GCA_937921595.1 uncultured Saprospiraceae bacterium | reverse complement strand
TTAGCTAATTTTGATCTAATGAAAAAGGTTTGTAAAAAATTAAAAAAAGCAACTTTAGTTAAAATGGAAGGCGGTGATCATTCTTTTAAAACATTAAAAAAATCAGGAGTCACACATGAAGAGATGATTGAAAAACTAGCTATTGAAACGGCTAAATTTGCTGCAAAACTTTAATAATATTCTGAAACCATATACTGTTTTAAGTTTAACATTCAGTCCCATCGAAATGAAATAAAACATCACTATAAAGCAAGTTTTCTAACTTGTGCAAACCACAAATACTATACTTTGATTTACAAAAAACAAATCTCTTTCTCAGGCGTTTTCAAAATAAAAGTCAAAACGTATGAACCTCAACCAAATCACCGTCCCTACCTTAGACATCCAAATGTCCATCAATTTCTACGAAACACTTGGACTAAAACTCATCGTCAAATCTCCGCATTATGCCCGCTTCGAATGCCCCGACGGAGATGCTACCTTTTCGATTCACCTTGTCGACGAACTTCCTAAAGGCGAAGGAATCTATGTTTATTTTGAATGTAAAAACTTAGACGCTGAAGTAGAAAAATTGGCAAAAAAAGGAATTGCCTTTGATGAACTACCCAATGATAAAACTTGGCTCTGGCGAGAAGCTCGTTTAAAAGATCTCGACAACAATCAAATCATTTTATTCTTCGCTGGAGACAATCGAAAAAATCCACCTTGGAGAATCTAACACTCTTTCAAGTTTAAAACTGACTTTAGGAAGTTGTAACTTCGAAGTTTTGAATAGGGACAAGTTTGTAACTTGTCTATTGTATCATTCATAATCTCAAATAGTTCTAAACACCTAACTCAACAAACTAAATGGAAGGAATAGTAGCAAGTCCAGTCCTATCACAGAATCAACGAGTTCTAAATTACCTCGCTAAAACAAATAATATCACAAGTAAAATGAAAATCCTCAAAACTACCACCGCCGATTCAAATTTCCTCCAACTCGAAAAACTCCTTGATGCAGAATTACGATCAGAATATCCTGACACCATAGATGAATACCAGCCCTACAATAAATTTAAAGCTCCAATAAAATCAATCATTATCTTAAAAGAAAACCAAGCTATCGCATGTGGAGCAATGAAAGAATTAGGAGACCACGTCGAGATCAAGCGTATGTTTGTCCATCCTGACCATAGAAGACAAGGTCATAGCCGAACCATACTTTTAGAATTAGAACAATGGGCGAAATCCCTTGAGTATCAATACGCAATATTAGAAACAGGAAAGAAATTATTTAAACCCATCAGTCTATACCAATCCACTGGATATCAAATCATCCCCAACTATGGCCCTTATATCAATCTAAAGGATAGCGTCTGCATGAAAAAAAAATTATAAACAAAGTGGATCACAGTCCATAGAGCAAAAAATATTTCTTGTGTCAATATCTACTTTACTCTTTTATAAAAAATGTTTGCTAAGACATCTTTAAGGACAAGACGTAAAGATCGATACCCACAAGCCACTAGGATTTTCTCACCTCTAAATATGCGTTGATTTTTTTTAATATAAATCCCTCTTTCAAAAAAGAATTCATTAATGGTTTCGTCTTTAGCTTTTAAATGTTTCTCCCAATGATCCGTTACATCACAGCTTTCAAGGTATGGATATTCATAGCAGCAAGAATCATCCAATTCATAAGGGACATTTCGATAGTCATTTAAATACGTTTGAAGAAAAGTGGCTACTTGACTTGGTGTCTCCTTATCTATTGTTGGATAAACCAGTGGAAATAAGGTAGAAAAATTTTCAAATACCTTAGGAGAACTAATTATAGATACCCCAATAACAGAACGTAAAAACCAAAACGGGCCCAGATTTTTTCGCGCATACCAGCTGCCTAGTCTCCAAAGGATATTTCCACGAAAACCTTTCTTTTTATAAGCGACAGCAAAGGTAAAAATGGGTGTCTCTCTTTCGGTAAAAGGATTTGCTAATTTGTGAAGTTTATACAAATTACATCCCAATACCTCTTCCTTGTTTTTCACCATAACAATGTCCATATTAGGGCCATTGACTATTTTATTTTTCACATAATTAGAGTCATGATTTTCCCAGTAAGCTAACATTAATTGCTGCAAGCCTGTGATTTCATCAGAATCTAATGTTCTGCTCGTTTTTAGATGTATTTCCATCTTGGTTTATATTTAATGTTTTGATATTATTATCACAAAAAACAAAAGAATGGTAAGGCAAAATGTTTAAATCCACATTTCCTCCAGAGATAATCAAACCAATTTTTTTCCCACTAAATCTTTTTCTTTGTTGAAAAATTGCAGCGAACGCTACCGCCGAAGAAGGTTCTATCAACAGATTTAAATGTTCCCAAATAAAAGACATTGCATCAATGATTCCTTTTTCACTCACTCTAATTATCTCCTCAACATGGTTTTGAATAATTTTAAATGTCTTGTTGCTCAAACTAGGAAAGAGACCATCTGCAATAGAGTTAAAAGATTCATTACGTTTTATTTTTCCACTATGTAAGGATCGGTAAGCGTCATCAACAGTGTAAGGTTCCGCACCAATAACTTTGATATTAGGATTCAGATAATGGGCGCTTAATGCTGTGCCACTTAATAAACCACCACCACCGACAGGCACAATAAGAACATCCAGAGATTCCACTTTTTCTAATAATTCTTTCGTGCACGTGGCTTGTCCTGCAATTACATTATAATCATCAGAAGAAGGAATATATATAGCGTCTGTTTGATCTATTATTTGGTTTAGTTTTGATTGGCGACTAATAATGTTTGATTCACAATTCACGATTTTATAACCAAGATTTTCTACTGCTTTTCGCTTGATGCTAGGAGCTTTTCGCGGCATGACAATATAGGCTTTGGTATTTAAATGTTTAGCATTTTGAGCGAGTGCCTGAGCATGGTTGCCAGAAGAATGTGTAGCCACTCCTTTTATCTTGTCTTCTTTTGTTAGCGCAAGCATAGCACTAGATGCACCTCGCATTTTAAATGAACCAGTTTTCTGAAAATTCTCACATTTAAAAAAGATTTCAACACCAAGTCTTTGGTTGATCGAAGAACTCGAAATAACAGGAGTCCGAAAAATAAAAGGACGGATAGCTTTGTGGATAATCTGAATTTCTTCCTTGGACGGAATCTTCCATATTTTTTTTATATCATTTCCCATAAGCATTCTAATGTTTTATACTTTGATCTTTTTGAATTACCATCTCCTATTCCTATTAATGGTAAAGAATATTATAAAAGTAAAACCTTAGTGCGCTGTCAATTAGCGTAGATTTAATATACGCTAAGCCTATCAGCCTTTACTAATCCAAAGGATATCAAATTATCCCCAACTATGGAACCTGCATCAATTTAGATGGTAGCATCTGCATAAAAAAATAACACAAACAAATTGTTTAAATACTTTTTATTTGTAAAACTTTTTATTTATTTTTATAGCTATTAAACTAAAGACACCGAGAATGAGTTATTCACCTTTGGGAAATTCCGTGAAAACCTGTGTTCCAATCCGTGAAAAAATCTGTTCAAAAAAATCAAAAAATGAGTTCCATCATCATCCCTACCCTATGCTACAAAAAAGCCCCCGAAGCAATCGAATTTCTATGTAAAGCTTTCGGTTTTACTAAACACGTTGTTCACCAAGAAGAAGACGGAACGATCCCTCATGCTCAGCTCAAATTTGGAAATGCCATGATCATGGTCAGTTCCGAAAAGAATAATGAATTTGGAAAATTAGTCTGTACTCCTATTTCAAATAATAACATGAACACCATGTCGCCTTATATTATACTTGAGGATAAAGATATGGAAGCCCATTATTTAAATTCGAAAACCGCAGGTGCTGAAATTGTCTCTGAACTTAAAACGGAGGAATACGGAGGCCAGGTATATAGTTGTAAAGATCCAGAAGGGTACCTTTGGAATTTTGGAAGCTATGACCCTTGGAAAGAACAATAATCTTTTTTAATCATACAATAAACAAACATGGAAGGAATTAACATTTTCGTACCTTTTCTAACGGCATTAATCCCATTAGCGATTGGTGCAATCTACTACAGTCCCATGCTTTTTCAAAATGCATGGATGGCATCTTCAGGCGTCACTGAAGAAAAAGTAAAATCTGGTAATATGATTCTCATTCTTGGATTAACCTATATTTTTAGTTTATTCCTTTGTGGGTTTTTAATTCAATTTGCGATTCACCAAGCAGCACTTCCTGGCTTATTTGTTGACGCTGATAAATATGGTGTTACAGCAGCTGAAGGTGAAGCTTTTGTAAACAACTTTATGGAAAAATATAGCCATGTCCACCGATCTTTTCCACATGGAATGGTCCATGGTATTATTGCTACCCTTATGTTTGCACTTCCACTTATATCTATTAATTCTCTTTTCGAAAGAAGAGGTTGGAAATATATTTTAATCCATACAGGTTACTGGTTAATCTGCCTGGCTTTAATGGGCGGGATACTCTGCGCATTTTTATAAAAAATCCAGATGGCCAAGAATCAAACCTTCTTGGCCACTTATTTTTTTGACCTATTGACAACTTAACTTATTAATCCTTTGTCCCATGGCTCACGCAGACCTTCCCCTTCATTACGGAAAAGTTCCCCAATGGCTCGCCTCAAGAATGTCAACTCTTGGAAGAGCAATTGTCGAATCCATCGTGATCGAATACGGCCGTAGTGAAGTCATCAAAAGAATCAGCGATCCATTTTGGTTTCAATCTTTCGGAGCTGTGCTAGGAATGGATTGGCATTCTTCGGGAATTACCACCTCTGTTGTTGGTGCACTAAAACGAGGCTTGAATCCTATCGCAAAAGATTTAGGAATTTATGTTTGTGGAGGAAGAGGAAAATATAGTCGAGCAACTCCAAAAGAATTATATCAAGTTGCAGATAAAACGGGATTAGACGGAGCAGCATTGGCTAGAAGTAGCCGGCTTACTGCTAAGATTGACAACACCGCAATCCAAGATGGCTTTCAAATTTATCTACACTCTTTTATTGTAACTGAAGAAGGAGAATGGACCGTTGTTCAACAAGGCATGAATGATGCTAGCGGATATGCTCGTCGGTATCATTGGCATTCTGATGCATTTGAATCTTACATTAAAAATCCTCATACTTCCATCTGCGGAAAAAATCAAGGACTTATTTTAAATCTCACTGATGAGGAAGCAGATAAAACTCAAAACGGAATTATAGATATTGCCAATCAACATCCAACTCGGATGATTCAGGAAATTGCTCAGATGAGAATGCCTGCACATCATGATGTCAAAGCAAAAGATGTTGATTTAAAAAGATTGGGATCGGTCATCGCATTAGCTTACGAAAAAGATTTGCAAGATTTTGAATCACTTTTATTATTAAAAGGTCTTGGTCCAAGAACATTACAATCGCTCACTTTGGTCAGTGAAGTGATTCATGGAACAGCTTCTCGATTTAATGATCCTGCTCGTTTTTCATTTGCCCATGGTGGCAAAGACGGTCACCCTTTTCCTGTACCAACTAAAGTTTATGACGAAACTATTTCAACTTTAAGAAATGCAGTCAGTCGAGCAAAAATTGGTCACTCCGACAAACAGAAAGCATTGAAGAGCTTGCATGAAAATGCAAAACGAATCGAGCAAACTTTCGTACCTAATAACAACTTCGAAAAATTGATTGAAAAAGAATGGGCAGAATCACATCAGCACGGTGGGCGTACTGTTTTTGATAGCCTCAGTAAATTAGAAAACCGCCAACGAAGATCCAAAAGAAAAATAAACACTGGCCAAATCAGCCTCTTTTAATTGTCTCAAACTTTTACCTCTCTATTCGACAAAGTCGAAGAACAATATACCCCTATTCACCGCAGGTGTCATGTCAAGTGAGCCTATGAATCGAAGAATCAAAACCTCCGATCATCTCCTCTATCGTCCCGCATCACCACATCCTCAAGAATCTCGTCCTCATCGATGTAGTAAATACCTGAGTAAATAAAATTGAAAAGCAATTTCTCTCGCATCGCTTCAAACTGCCCCTCATTCTCAGCACGAGCAGCGATCCAATCTGTTGCTTCTAACCTTGTTTGAAATACCTTTTTCATGGCAGTGAATTTTAATTTAAGTTGACGTAAAAAATTATGATTAATCTGTTTGATATTCTGAATTTTTCATAAGCAATTGACTTCAAGGAAATGGTGTTCAAAAATTTAGGATATCTTAAAAAAAACAGATTCTTTATAATTTAGTCCAATAACATATAAAATAAGGACATCCGATAATGGATACACTTTCTATATACTAATAAGATGTTTTTATCGTCGAAAAGTTCTATGCGATGTTCTTTTTTAACAAAACTTTAATCATATTTTGTTGAGGCTGTCTTTTTAGAGACAAGAAGAAAGTGGTAGTCATAATTCTTTTATCTTTGAAACTAAAAATAGAGATGTCATCCCTTTTCGAACTTAACTTAAAACTTGGCTTTACTCACATCCTTGATCTTGGTGCATATGATCATTTGCTCTTCATTATAGCTTTGGTTGCCATCTATAAATTGAGTGAATGGAAAAAAGTAGCCATTCTAGTCACTGCTTTCACTATTGGCCATAGCATCACATTAGCCCTTTCCGCTTTTGAAATCATCACTTTCAAGCAAAACCTAATTGAAATACTGGTCCCAATCACGATTTTGATTACCGCGATTTATAATGGAATTATCGCTTGGCAGGATAAATCACTGGGCCAATCCAAAATGGGTTTCAATTATTCAATCGCAGCCTTTTTTGGATTAATCCACGGTATGGCATTTTCAAATCAGCTCAAAGCAAGTCTTTTCCCTGGTGAAGAAGGAACACTTTTCAAACAATTACTCGGATTTAACATCGGTATTGAACTAGGACAGCTTTTAATTGTTTTAGGTATATTGATCATATCTTTTATTGCGTTTAATCTTTTGAAAATCAATCAACGATGGTGGATCATGATTCTTTCCTTAATCGTTGTTATCTTTGCAGGAGAACTATTGATCGGTTTATTATGAAAAAATATTTTACGCTTTTAATTGGCTTATTTATCTGGACATTCGCGAGTGCAACAACATTGCCTGTTTCAGCAGCTCATGAATTTCACATTAGCAAATGCCAAATAGAATATAGTGTCGAAACAGAAGCATTACAAATTACACTTCATTTATATCTGGATGACCTAGAAGAAGCCCTTCGCCAACAAGGTGCCGATAAGATGTTTCTTTGCACAGACAATGAACATGAGAAAGCAGAAAAGTATCTATTCCGATATTTACAACAGCAATTCAAACTCATTGTCAACGAAGCAGGAGAAGAAGCAGAATTTGAGTTTATTGGAAAAGAGCAATCAGAAGATTTGCAAGCAGTTTGGTGTTATTTAGAAGTTACTAATGTAAGTTCTTTCAGTAGCCTCGAAGTGACCAACAGTTTATTAATGGAAATATTCGATGATCAAAAAAATATTGTCCAGATCATGGCACCTGGAAAAAAGCAAGGCTATTTTCTTTTTCACAAAGGCCAAGAAAACGATAAGGTTACCTTTTAATTTTTTAGTGTAACTCTTTCAAGTTTTCATCAATTGATTCCGGATAATTATAATCGATCAAATGTAAAAATACAACCCTGTGCATTCCATCCTAAAGAAAATATTCATCCTTCCCATCCGCTTCTACCAAGTTGCGATCTCTCCCCTATTAGGACCAAAATGTAGATTCCAACCAACCTGTTCTCATTACATGGTCGAAGCCATTATGGAATGGGGAATCTTCAAAGGTACTTGGCTAGGAATGAAACGTATTGGAAAATGCCACCCTTGGGGACCACATGGTCATGATCCGGTACCAAAGAAAACGAAAAGAAAAACCTAAACTTTCTGTCACTTTTCAAGTTTAACTACCCTAAGTAAATCTTAACTTAAGAACCGCAAATACAGACAAATTTGTACCTTGTCATCCGTAGCTAAAATTATTAAAACCAATTCAATCTTCTCATGCTAAGACGACCACGACGAAATCGCCAATCACAGGCTATCAGAAATCTAACAACTGAAACACACCTCTCTGTCGATCATTTAATTTATCCACTTTTCATGATTGATGGAAAAGGTATCAAAGATGAAGTCGCCTCGCTTCCAGGAAATTTCAGAATGTCCATTGAAAACATCCTCAAAGAAATTGAAGAATGCATGTTGCTTGGTTTGAAAAGCTTCATCCTCTTCCCTGCAATCGAAGATCAACATAAAGACAAAATAGGAAGCTATGGTTATCACCCAGATAATTTTTATCTAAAAGCTGCTCGAACAATAAAAGATAAATTTCCAGAATGTTGCATCATCAGTGATGTTGCTTTAGACCCTTATAATATTGATGGTCATGATGGTATCGTCAGAGATGGAAAAGTCGAAAACGATGAAACCCTTATTCAACTTTGCAAAATGGCAATTGCTCAAGCAGAAGCAGGCTTCGACATCCTTGGCCCTTCCGATATGATGGATGGCCGAATACAAGCGATCAGAGATGCGCTCGATCAAAGAGGTTTTAAAAATACTGGAATCATGGCCTACACAGCTAAATATGCTAGTGCCTTTTACGGTCCTTTCAGAGATGCCTTGGATAGTGCACCAGTAGAAGGTAGTGATATTCCAAAAGATAAAAAGACTTACCAAATGAATCCTGCCAACAAACAGGAAGCACTCATAGAAGCAGAATTGGATACTGCTGAAGGTGCCGATTTTTTAATGGTAAAACCAGCATTAAATTATCTCGACATTATTCATTTACTTAAAAATAATTTCGAACTACCAATCGCAGCCTACCATGTCAGTGGAGAATGTGCGATGCTTATCGCCGCTTGCCAAAACGGTTGGCTAAAATACGAAGAGGCAATGCCGGAAACCCTATTGAGTATCCATCGCGCAGGAGCTAGCGTAATCTTAACTTATTTCGCAAAAGATTTCGCAAAGATGCAACTGAATCTCCCGATAACAAACTAATAAAAATAAAACGCCCTTACTCATTGAAAACTAGCACTGACTAATTTAATTGTTTTAATTTCAAACGATCCTCATGGCACCAAATATAAAAAGTCAGTGGAAACACATCTCTACCCTTTTAAAAGAGAGAAAATATAAAGCCCTGAAGGCTTACATGAGTTCATTAACGGCTAAACAAGTTACTCATAGTTTAGGCCATCTCAGTAAACAAGATCAAGAAGATTTATTAACAGCACTACCTGCTAAAGATGCAGCGGAGATCATAGAAGAAATTCCAGAAACTCAAGCCGCAGAAATCATCATGCGTATTGATACCGAGCAAGCAGCTTCTATTATCAATGAAATGCATAGTGATGAAAAGGCGGATTTGTTATTAGAATTTAATACCGAAGAGGCCGAGTCAATCATTGTAGAAATGGAACCTGTCGAAGCCGACAAGGTTCGTCAATTGATCAGTTACCCTTCAAATACAGCCGGCGGTCTAATGATTACTGAATACTTTTCTTTTTTAGAAACCTTTACTGTAAAAGATTTAGCCGAGAAACTTCGAGGTCGTGCTGAAGAATTTGAAGGATATAATGTTATGTATCTTTATGTTACAACTGAGTTGGGTAAGTTTGCAGGAGTCTTACAAATCCGTGATTTACTTTTCGCTTTACCATCTACAAAGCTAAAAGACATTACTATTGAGAATGTTTATTCTCTGCATCATTCCGCAACACTCGATGACCTTACTTCCTTTTTTAAAAAACATGATTTTTTTGCAGTGCCGATCATAGATGAAATGCAAAAATTGATTGGAATCGTATTGAGAAAAAATGTCTTAGAAGCTAATGCCGACCGGTCCAATTATGAACATCTAGAAACTCAGGGAATTATTGGTGGAGATGAATTAAGGACTATGCCCGTTTTCACAAGAGCTAAACGAAGACTCTCTTGGCTTTCTGTCAATATCATTCTCAATATAATTGCTGCCAGTATCATTGCGATTAATCAAGATGTCCTTAGTTCTGTCATCGCACTTGCCGTTTTTCTACCAATAATTTCTGATATGAGTGGTTGTTCAGGTAATCAGGCAGTTGCTGTAAGTATGCGAGAATTATCCCTTGGCGTAGTTCAACCTTTCGAAGCACTGCGAGTATTGTGGCAAGAAATGTCAGTAGGCTTGATCAATGGTTTTATCCTAGGAGCTTTGATTGGGATTGCTGCTTGGTTATGGAAAGGAAGCATAGCACTAGGCTTAGTTGTTGGTTCAGCTTTAGCACTCAACACCTTAGTTGCCGTTTCTCTTGGTGGTACTATTCCATTATTATTAAAAAGATTTGGAGTAGATCC
>CAKZTD010000020.1 GCA_937921595.1 uncultured Saprospiraceae bacterium | reverse complement strand
CCCCTTGTCACTTTGAATCTAATTTTGAGTTTATCAAAAGATCAATCAAGGCTTTAAACACATAAGAGTGTCTGGTGTAAATTTTATAGACTAAAAATTATATCTCTCAATGCTTCTCCTTTTCGCTGCGGTTTTAAAAATAACACAGGAAAAGAAAAAGCAATGAATTAAGCTCAACAATTAAATTTTATTCTTAACCCTTAAAAATTTTCAAATAATGAAAAACAGTAACATCCTTTGGCTCGCCCTTTTTAGCCTTTTAATTATCTCATGTGGCAAGACCACAGAAAACCAAATTACTATTGAAAAACCTCAGCATCTTAAAATGCCGGATTTTAGTCACATCAATATCCAATTACCAAAAGTTCCTAACTACGTAGCGACAGAAGGAACAGCTGCAACCCGAGGTAATTCTATAAAAGTCTATCCTAGCAGCAATCAACTACAAGGTATCATCAATAATGCAGCTCCCGGTACAACATTGAAATTAATGGAAGGTATGCATTATGAGGAAAGTACTATTATCATCAATCATGAAATCAACTTAAGAGGAGAAGATGGAGCAACCTTAGCTCTAGGTGGTGAAATGGGATTATTGGTAGTCGATGCAGATGATGTATCTATCAAAGATCTTTCAATAGAAAATATTGGCGGAAGTGTTTTAGGTATCGGTGTAGAAAATTCTGAAGATTTCGAATTCAAACGAAACGAGATGAGCGGATTCACCATTTCTATAATTTTAGAACAAGCCTATAAAGCCAGCATTACTGAAAGTACTATTTCTGGTATTGATGATATTAATGGATTGGGGATTGTAGCCATGAATGGCGAAAAAGTAGATATCCGTCGTAATATTATTTCCGGCAGTGCATTTGGTGCCTGGGTTTGTGATAAAAAAGGCCGAGCTTATGGTAATGAGTTTTATGGCAATTGGATGGGGATCATACTTTGTAAAGTACCTCCTGGTTTTCTTCCTTTCTTTAGCACGGGTAATGGTGGTGCTGATTTTCCTTGTATAGAATGGAAAGTAAAAAATAATAATTCTCATGACAATGTATGGGGCTACATCGTAATAGATGGTGCAAAAGATAATTTCCTTTCCAACAACGAAGGTCATAACAACTCCTTTGTTGACTTAGAACTCGCGGCAGAAACATTTAATTTATTTGGCGAAACGACTCCTGGTTCTTTTACCAATACCGTTCATGCCGACGATCTATATTACATCGACTGCGGCGAAGGCAATACGGTTTATAGTGGTCATGATGCAGGAGTTCCTTGTACTGATTAAATAACAAAAAACCTTTCCAATTATAAAAGCCAGGATTGAAATTTAATCAATCCTGGTTTTCATCACTCCTTAATTATTTTTTTTAAAAAATGAATCAAACAGATATTTACATTACTTCAATAAAAAAAGGCCTCGCAGGTTTTAACTTTTTTTCCATTATAATTTTTAGTTTGCTCACACTATGTTTTCATACGAATGCTTTTGCTACGGACTATACTTACAATGGAGGAATTGGCAATTGGAGTGATGCATCCAAATGGACACCAAATGGTATTCCCAGTACAGGTGACAACATTACAATTTCCTCCAATTCATTAACATTGGACATAGATGTAACAGTGAATAATGTAACGATGTCAGCCAACCTTTCAGGATCAAATACTTTGAGCGTTGCAGGCACAATGACTTGGTCTGGAGGAGCTGTTAGCGCATCTATTATTATTCAAAATACTGGAACCTTAAATATAACTGGAGCAGTCAACACCGGCAACCTCACACTTAATGGAACAACTAATCAGACTGGCGGTAATTTGATCCTGACAGGAAATGATATCGTTGACAATAACGGAACTTATAATCTTTCTGGAGGATCGATTAACCTCAATGTAGGCACCACTCAGTTTAACAACATTGGTAGTTTTAATATTAACAAGGATGGAACCATTATTTCTGGAATCGGAACATTTGATAATAATGGCACTTGTACCAAGACCACTGGTTTAGGAGCGATATTTATTGGCACCGATTTTTATAATGATGGAACATTCAATCATGACTTTGGGAACAAGCTCAGTTTTACTAGACATCTTATTCAGAATGGAATTTTAACATTAAATGGAAACGAAGAATTGGAAACTGAAAGTTGCACTGTCAACGCATCTTTCACTTTAGAAAATGGTCAACTTTGGGATATTAACGCTACCCTAACATTAAACATTGATTACACCACTTCAGCTATTATCGATGTAGCAAATCACTTATCTGGCTCTGGGAATTTAACCATCAATAACACCTTAACTAAATCGGGGCAAGGCAATTTTTTTATTCCAATTACCATTTCCAGCGGAGCGAATTTTAATCATACTTATGTTAATACCACAGATGTAAATGAAGACCTTATATTGAAAGGAACAGCCACACAATCTAGTGGCACTTTACGTCTTGGCACTGGCATTGCCATCCACAATTCTGGAACATACGACCTCACAGGAGGAACACTTAACCTTAACAATTCCACTACCCTTTTTAACAATACAGGAATCTTCAATATAAATGTTGATGGAAATAGAATGCTTGGTTTTCCGCTCAATGCATCAGGTTGGGATATTTCTTATAACCCTAACAATGTTGTTTTGACAATAACAGGACAATTGCCAGTTGAGCTACTTAATTTTTCTGGTGAAGTCAAAAACAATCATATCTCTTTACTTTGGACTACAACAAACGAAACGGATCATTTAGGTTTTGAAATTCAACGGTCAAAAAACGCAAATCAATGGGAGTCTATTGGTTTTGTAACAAATCGAAATGATACAAACACCATCTCTGAATATTTTTTCAATGATTTTTCACCGCTTCCAGTATTCAACTATTATCGCTTAAAACAAGTGGACACTAACGGCGAATTTAGTTTTTCAAAAGTAATCAGCATCCAATACTCACAATCAAAATATTTTCGAATTTCACCAAATCCGATAAATAGTCATTTCAATATTATTGGTTTAGAGGAAGGCACTTTCAAAATATATAATAATGTAGGTAGAATAATTAAACACGGATTTTTTTTGAATTCAAGTATCAATATCGAAAACTTTCCAAAAGGTGTTTATTACATCCAGTTGTATTCAGGTACAGAAAACTATACGAAGAAGATCATTAAGAACTAGGAGTATACTGAAGTTCCACAAAGTTTTTTTTTCATACACATTGAGTACATCAGGTCTAATAATTATTTTAGGCCTGATGTTTTTTTATTTAGAGGCACTGAATAAATAAGATTCTACTTTTGTATATTTACAAAAAAACTATGGCAAAACCTCGCAAACTAAAAATCAACATCTCCAAAGAAATCGGAACCGTTTCTGCATTATTACAATTACCTAAAGAT
>CAKZTD010000019.1 GCA_937921595.1 uncultured Saprospiraceae bacterium | reverse complement strand
GGAAAGAACAGTTCTATCAAACGTATTCTCTTGGAGCTGGTGTTAGGGTTTTAATTGAGAGAAATAAGTAGTTGGCAAATCAAGAAAATAAGGTTACATTGCGCAGCTTATTGAAGTTGTTTAAAAATAAATTGATGAACTATTTCCAAGTCATTGATTCCTAAATACTTCAACTATTTTAATTTACGTAGCTATGGCTACGAAAAAGAAAATAAGCTTTGTCTTAAAAATCAAGCACTTACAACTAATTTCAGAGCACATTCTTAAACAACTTCACTGAATAAATAACAAATTAGTATGAAAGAAAAGTTAGAAAAACCAACACCAGAAGCAAAGGCGCTTTCGCTTTTTTTGATGGCATATAAAACGACAAGCCCAGCTCATAAAGAAAAATCTACGCAGATTAAGAGGCTATGGAGTTTAGTGTTAAATGAAGAATTAAGTCTTAGTGAATATCTTGAAAAGGTCAACAGTATGTTAGCATTATTTGGTGGTTATTCAAAAGTCGTTGAAAAAACGGTTAAGTTTTACATTGACAAAACTGGCGAATGGAAATTAAAAGGTGATGATAAGTACTGCATAGACGCTCAGGAAATTGCTGATAAGATCTTGAAAAAGTAAACACCTTTTTATCACTTTTTTCTACGTACCATCGAATCTATCAAATGATTTTCCGTTGAAACCATAAACCGTTCCTTCTCCTATTCCAAACCAAAGTTTACCGTTTTTGTCCTTATAAATTGTTTTAGCAAGTGCTAGAGAAAGCTCATCATCATTGGTGTAGTGAGTGAGTTTTTTACCATCATAACGCCAAAGCCCATTTCCGAAAGTTCCAAACCAAAGATCACCATTTTCATCTTGTTCAATTGACTGATACCCTGTTTTAAATTCTTTTGTTATAGGATCATTCTTACTACTTAAATTGTATTGCTTTTTAAAGCTTCTCAATGTATCTCCTTCTAGATAATTTAAGCCGAAGCGATTATTGGTAATCCAAACCCTTCCTGTATTGTCCTGAAATACACTCCGACAAACACCAATTTCATCTTTCTTATTAATAAGCGTAAATGACTTTCCATCGTAGCGGAATGTTCCGTTCCCCATTGTTCCAAACCAAATGTTTCCCTCATTGTCTTTATACACTTCGGATACTCCATCAACTTTAGAATCATACGGAGGCGGAAAATTTAGCCATTCTAATTTGTTTCCATCAAAACGAAAGACACCTAATTTATCCGAAGATCCAAACCACAAATAATCTAATTCTCTTTTCCATTCTTTGCTTGACCTGTTGGTTAACAAGGTACTTTCCTTATTCGGATGAATACGAGTGAAAGTTTGCCCATTAAATTTACTGATATTATCATTTGTCGAAATCCAGATATTCCCATTTTTGTCTTCTTGGATGGAGCCAATTTGATTTCCACCATTTATCTTTCTAGTCTTAGACCAATCAAGACCAGGAGCAAACTCACGAACGGTACCACTAGGTAAACCATGACCTATCGTAAAATAAGTGAATTCTTTTCCATCATATCGACAAAGGCCATCACCATGAGATCCAAACCAAAAATTGCCTTTGCTATCTTCAAACATAGAAGTCACCATAACACTAAATTGCAAAACTGAATCTACTCTTGGATGATTATTTTTAGTACCATTATCTTTTGGTAATTCCTTGGTAGCAGTTAGTTCTGATTGATTACTGCTCTTTTCAGATAACTGATTGATACACGAACTAGTGAAAATTAAGCAGAATAGGAAAATGCTGGTTTTCGAATTTAAGAGAGCTTGAATCATTAGTTTTTTTTTTAATTCCTGAATTCTTTATAATATATTAGCAACACTAATCTAATTCAAAATTCAGGATACAACAGCATTTCGGAATTACTTAACAGCTTAATAACAAGTTATATCAATAGGTTGACCATTTATTAAAAAACTCACGAAAATTTAGTTATGCTTTCCTAGAGCTTGATCTAATTAAATAGTATTATATTTATGTGTAAAAAGGAATATATTTCAAAAAAATAAACCATCACTAAATAATGGACAATATTAAAATTAGTAAAACAAAAAAAGTCTTAAAAGGAGAAAGACTTTTGAGCTTTGGCGATATTGCTAAATTTGCACATAAAGTAGAAAGTGGTTGCCTAAAAAGCTATGTTATCGACAATACAGGCAAAGAACATATTTTACAATTTGCTCCTGAAGGTTGGCTGATCGGAGATATGGATAGTTCTACGAACAAAAAGCCTTCTGTTGTTTTCATTGATGCTATTGAAGACAGTGAAGTTTCATTTATTCCAACATCCTTTTTTGAAGATTTTCATAGTATAGAAAAAGGACTCTTAACTGAAATGAGTATTAAGCTTAGAAATAATTTGATTGCGACCAACAAAAGAATCATTAGCTTACTAAGTGCTACAGCCAAAGAACGTTATATAGAATTTACACAAACCTACCCTACTCTAGTACAACGACTCCCACTAAAACTTATCGCTTCCTACATTGGCATTACGCCAGAATACTTGAGTGACCTAAGACGAAAAATTGCAAAACAAAAATAGTATTAAATCTCATTTCTTAAGCTACCTTAATTTTTCCTAGCCTTTTCATGCCCATATTTGTGTTATTAATAATCAAAAAATAATTTTCAAATATGGCAAAAGTTAATTTCTTAGGAATGGTAGCAGCTATTATATTCCTATCCGCATTTACTATCAGCAGTTCAACGACTTGGAAAATTGCTGAAGGACACTCCATCAAATTCAGCAGCAAAGACCCATCTGGTGTTTTCACTAAACTTACAGGAGACATTGAGTTTGATGAAGACGATTTAACCGCTTCAAAATTTGATGTGCAAATTGATGTCGCTTCCATCAATACAGGAAATGGTATGAAAAACAAGCATGCTAAAAGCAAAAAATGGTTTGACGCTGACCAATACCCTACCATCAATTTCACTTCTGAAAAATTCACTAAATCAGCAGCTGGCTATGAAGTGACCGGTACGCTAGAAATGCATGGCATAAAAAAGGAGTTTACAATGCCCTTTACCTTCAAAGACAATGTTTTTGAAAGTAGTTTTACCGTCAATAGATTAGACTACAATATCGGTTCTACCAAAGGAATGTCTAAAAAAGTACCGCTTGATATTAAGCTTGACATTTCTGTTCCTGTTACAAAATAACCATATCCTAATTTCTTATTATGAAAAAATTACTCATTCACGGAGTGGTAGCTGGATTGTTATCGGGGATTGCAGGTATCATTTATCTCAACATCTACCAAGAAGCACTTGGCACTGATTATAATCAAATAATCAATGCGGGCGCTATCATAGGATCAAGTGTTATTGGTTGTATGCTAATGACATTGGGCTATGCTGCCTTAATTAAATTCGATAAGCAAAATTGGAGAGGATGGTTAAACATTTTGATTGCCATTCTTTCATTTGCCAGTATCATTGGTCCGATAGGAATGAGTTTACCGCTGGATATTGAATATCCAGAATTATTTCCTGGCCTAGTTGTACCTATGCATTTTTTTCCAGCATTGGCATTTCTAACCATTTATCCATTTTTTAACAAACAAAATAAAACTTTATAAAATGACTAATCAAAAGAATAACAAGGCAATGAATATTGGGCTTTGGATACTCCAAGTATTATTAGGACTTATGTTTCTAATGGCAGGAGCAATGAAAGCTACTCAACCTATAGAAGCAATGGCAGAATCACTCCCATGGGTAACAACCGTATCATCTGGATTAGTGCGTTTTATTGGTGTCAGCGAATTATTAGGTGGCTTAGGATTACTACTACCTTCCATACTTCGTATCAAACCATTCTTAACCGTTTGGGCAGCAATCGGTCTTGCAGTAGTGATGCTTTTAGCGGCTATATTTCATGGATCAAGAGGAGAATTTTCGGCTATTGGAGTGAATGTAGTCATGATAGCTTTGTTTGCATTTATTGCATGGGGCAGAAGTAAAAAAGCGCCGATTCTTGCGAAGAGTTAACACCATATTTGTATCCTTAATTATTTCACAATTAAGGATACAATTCTTTGCTTTAAAATGATTTTATCTAAAAATAAAATACAAATATGAAAAAGGAAATAATAATATTATTTGTTTCGCTTCTAAATTTAAGTACACTCTTCGCACAAGATTGGCAAACAGATTTTTCAAAAGCGAAAGAAATTGCAAGCAAAGAAAGCAAGCACATTGTCTTAGTTTTCCAAGGTTCAGATTGGTGTGCACCTTGCATTAAGTTAGATCGCGAAATTTGGAGCGCTGAAACATTTAAAAACTATGCAAAGGATAATTACATCATGTTGCAAGCAGATTTTCCAAGAAGAAGGAAAAACAATTTATCAAAAACTCAAAATGAAGCGAACGCTAAATTGGCTGAAATTTATAACAAGAATGGTATTTTTCCTTTTGTGGTGATTTTAGATAATGAAGGAAATGTATTGGGTGAAACAAGTTATAAAAAAACTACACCCGAGGCATATATTAAAGAACTAAATAGCTTTATCAAATAATATGAAACAGCTATTTACCATCGTACTCATCCTTTTTATAAATGCTTGTTCTGCTCAACAGCCATACAAACGTACAGTCAAATTAATGGGTAGTCGTTTTGATATAACAGTTGTTGCGGAAGATACTATTACTTCAAACGAGCATATTGAAATCGCAATAGGAGAAATTGAAAGAATAGAAAAATTAATTTCGTCATGGGATAAAAATTCTCAAACTTCCGAAATAAATAAAAACGCTGGTATTAAACCGGTTAAAGTTGATGCAGAACTTTTTGATCTTATTGAACGGGCAATTGGAATTTCAAAATTGACTGATGGTGCTTTTGACATCAGCTATGCTTCTATGGATAGAATTTGGAAATTTGATGGTAGCATGACAAAAATGCCTTCCGAAGAAGAAATTAGAATTTCAATAAGCAAGGTGGGTTATAAAAATATATCCTTAGACAAAAGTAATAGTACGGTCTTCCTAAAAACCAAAGGAATGAAAATTGGTTTTGGCGCTATTGGAAAAGGTTATGCAGCAGATATGGCAAAAGATCTGCTGATTTCAAAAGGGGTTACGTCTGGTATCATCAATGCTTCAGGCGATATGAACACTTGGGGAAAACAACCTAATGGTAGCGAATGGAAAGTCGCCATTACCAATCCACTAAATAAAAATCAAGCTTTTGCAATATTACCAATAAGCAACAGTGCAGTTGTAACTTCTGGTAACTACGAAAAATACGTTGACTTTAATGGCAAGCGATTCACACATATAATTGACCCTCGAACAGGCTATCCTTCTAGTGGTATTATTAGCGTTACCGTTTTTGCGCCCAAGGCAGAATTGGCAGATGCATTGGCCACTTCTGTTTTTGTTATGGGTAAAGAGGCTGGATTAGATCGCATTAATCAGTTACCCAAAATAGAATGCATCATCATAGATGACAAAGGAAATATCATAAAATCTAAAAACATTGAAATAGACAAATTATGAAAAAAATATTTTTAGCATTGTTAGTTACAACATGTTTTTTTAGTAGTTGTGTTGTCGTAAAAGAATATGAAAAAGTAAACATTAACGATCCTGACATGGCACTTTCTGAAAAGAAATTTAATCGCAATGTAAGCACTATGCATTCTTATCGAGAAGCTGCAGTTGGTGCAAACGGAGGAAAAACAGGAGGAGGCTGCGGCTGTAATTAATTTTAATAAAAAAGTCTATTTACTTAGCTACAAATTATGAATACCTTAAAATATATATTTTTAATTAGTTTCTTTCTTACATCATTTGTAAGTATTGCTCAACAAACTCAAGATAGTACCCAAGTTTATAAAAAACGAGTACTAGAAAGTACTGAAGTCGATATCTTATCAAGTTACTATAGTCAAGATGGCGAAAACGCTGCTGTCAGTGGTGGTTTAGGAACTGAAGAGTTAACTGATTTCACCGCAACCTATATCATATCAATTCCGCTTAATGATGATGATGTTCTGACGATAGACGCGGGAATATCTGCTTACTCTTCTGCATCATCCAGCAATGTAGATCCATTTGATGATGGTCCGGCAGACGCTTTCCAAGCATCATCTGGTGCCTCTAGCGGTGATCTGTGGATAAACCTTACTGGAGGTTATAGCCATAGTTCTGATGATCGCAATACTATTTGGTCAGCGAATGTTTCAATCTCTAATGAGTATGACTATTTGTCTACTGGACTTGGTGGTTCTTTTACAAAATTATTCAATGAAAAAAACACGGAATTCAGCATAAATGCTAATGCATTTTTTGATACCTGGACTACTATTTATCCATTCGAATTAAGACCATTCGGAGAAGGAGAAAATGGATTGGATAATAGTTTATTTGTAAATAATACCATTTCAGGGAATACGAACTACTCCCCTATTTTTAGTGCATTTGATGACAAGGGACGAAATTCTTATTCTTTAGGATTAGGGTTTTCTCAAATTCTACATAAAAACGTTCAAGGTTCTTTATCCTTAGATTTTGTCCAACAACAAGGCCTATTATCTACCCCTTTTCAAAGAGTATATTTTAGCGATGTAGCAGATTCTTTTATTGATAATTTTCAATTAGCAGATGCGATTGAACGATTGCCTGATAGTAGAATTAAAGTGGCTATTGGTGGTAGACTAAATTGGTATTTAAATGAAGTGGTTTCATTGAGAACTTATTACCGGTATTATTCTGATGACTGGGATATTACTTCACATACCGCAAGTATTGAAGTGCCGATTAAAATTACTAGAAAGTTTACATTATACCCTTCTTACCGTTTTTATAATCAAACTGCTGCTGAGTATTTTAAGCCATATAAAACAGCATTATCAACTGATGAATTTTATACTTCAGATTATGATCTATCTGAATATTCTGCAAATCAGTTTGGATTTGGAATTTCTTATACTGACATTTTCACCAAGGCTCATATTGGCAAATGGGGACTAAAAAGTGTTGATTTAAAATTCTATCAATATGACAGAAACACTACGTTCAGCTCCAGTATTATTACCCTAGGAGTTAAGTTTATAAAGGACTGATAAAAATAGAATAGGCTAGAAATGATAGATTAAAACAAACAATCTTTCATTCTTAAATCATAAAAAACAAACCTCCGCTTTAAGTCCCATGCCCGTCCTACCGTTGTAGTTCTGGGTTATGGGCCTGTTGGTGGTAAAAATTAAAGAATAAAAACTTTCGAGTGATCATTGACAAAACGCTAACTATTTCATTCTAGAAAAGAAAAGACCGAACCTTGGGTTTAACCAAAAATTCGGTCTTTTTTATTGTTATCAAAAAATGTAACTACAATCTAATAACTCAAACCAAATCCAAATTTATACAATGGATTCTCACTATCATAAGGGACATCCGTTTTTTGATTTTTAACCGCTTCCATAGAAGATGGCAATTCAAAAGGTAATTTCCCTTTAGGCGATGCATTTCCAAAAAGTACTTCACAAACAGACTGATCGCTTGCTCCGTAATCCGCAATTAAAGCTTTCGCAGCTTGAGCAATTTCAGGAACCACAGCAGGTCTGTCCAAATAGAGGTCAACTATTGTTGGAACTGTTTTCAATAATTTTAAAATCCTTGTTTTTTCAGCTCCTTTAAAATCTAAATCTCCATGATGAAATCCTTTTGCAAATGGAACTTTAGAATCAGCAGGATACCAAGGTGTATTGATTCTGATAATCGCAAAGTCTGCGGCTTCAGGTTTTGCAACCACCGTAGCGTAGTTGGCGACAATCGCACTGTCTATATTTTCGATATATACTTTCCATTTATTTTTTGAAAGTGGCAAAGTTTTATCATTTTTCAAAAGTGTCATCGACTCTTTCTGAGTTCGTTCGCCTAATGTTTTAGATTCTTTATTGCTTAAAATTTCGGCTACTTTTGATTCATCCACAAAAGGATTATCAAATAAACCCAGTTGAAATTTCTGTCGCAATAATCTTTTTATAGAAACATCAATTCTCTCTTCTGTAAGTTTTCCTTCTTTTACTAATTGGATGATTAGCTCCGGTCGAGTCTCTCCTCCAAACTGATCACAACCTGCATTTACTATTTTTAAAGCTCGTTCCTTTTCACTCAAATCTTCAACGCCCCAAGCCCTTGCTTTCCATACCACATCTGGTCCCATCGGTAAATCTGTAATCAATCCCCAATCTGTACAAACCACTCCATCGTATTTATATTTCTCCCTTAATAGGCTCGTAATAATCGTCTTGTTATAAGCCATCGCAACATTCTCGTCCGTCTGGTCAGTTGGAATGCCATAGTAAGGCATGATTGCAGATGTGTTCGCTTCAAAAGCAGCTTCGAAAGGTATAAGATGATAGTCAAAATTATCACCTGGATAGATCTGTCCTTTTTGAATAGAAAAATGTGGATCTAAACCTTCTTTTTGAGGACCACCACCAGGAAAGTGTTTGGTCATACAAGCAACACCATTGCTAAGGTTTTCACCTTGAAGACCTTCGATATAGGGTTTTACTAATCGAGCAGTCAGTTCAGCATCTTCACTAAAATTTCCACTAATCCTCGGCCAACGTGGTTCAGTCGCTAAGTCAATCTGAGGATGTAATGCTTCTCTGATTCCAATCGCTAAGTATTCTTGGCGAACAATATCCGCAAAATCACGAACCAATTTTTCATCATCCATTGCTGCAAAACCGGGCATTTCACAAAACTGGCTAAAACCTGTAGCAGCCATACCGATAACATTTTGTCCAAGATGATGACGAGGATCAGAGGCAATGGTGATCGGAATACCCAATCTTGTTTTTTCCGCTAACTGCTGGACTTTATTATGCCATTTAGCAAAAACAGCTGGATCAGCAGGAATGTCCCAGATATTAAAATGAGTCATTTTTAACTTGTCCATGTTTTCAACTACTGGTGGTAACATTGCACTTGGACCATTAATTCCTTTTTTTTCAGCAGGCTCTCCATTTTCACTTACAGGTGCCCCGTTAATAAACATCATTCCTGCTTTTTCCTCCAGATTCATTTGACTCAACAAGTCATCTATTCTTGCATCAATGGACTGATCAGTATCTTCATAGACATCTAGTTTTCCATTTTCATTTAAGTCTCTAAATGTTTGTCCATCTTTTTCGAGGAACACTTTTGACTTTTGAGTAAGGTCGCTTGGCAGAGTCATTTTTTCATTTTCTGTAGTAGTATTTTCACAGCTTGACGCTAAAAATATTAGCAAGAAGAAAAAACATAATTTATTCATCTATCTAGTTTTATTTTTAATTAAAAAAGAATAAGTAATATTAACGAAAACAACTTAATGTTCTTCAAAACACTATAATGATTTTTCATTTACATCAAAATATTTTGTTTCAATAATGATCTGTTCAAATTCAGTTCATGCAGTAAATCTGACGCTTCCTCTTAAAATAAATCTAGTTACAAAACTACTGACTTTATCGGTCATAATTTTATTTTGTAGAAAACCGCTGTTTCCAAACTCTATATATCTGAAGTAACATCACTGGAGCAAAATGGAACAATGCTCCCCCCATACTAGCGTGATCTCCTTGCAAACCCAACAATGCCCAATGCACAAACGCCATTATTCCTGCAAGATAAACCCAACGTTGTAATTTTTTCCATGCAGGCCCCATTCTTTTTACAGCGGCATCAGTACTGGTTATTGCCAATGGAATAAAAATAAAAAATGCAATCCAACCTGTTAGAATAGCAACCTCTAAAAACTCATCGACTAACTGAGCTAAAGAATATTCCAAAATATAAAAAATAGTGTGCAACAAGGTGTATGCAAATGCAGCTACTCCAAAAAACCGACGGTTCCTGATTAACCATTTAGCAATTCTTGTTTTAGGAAACATCAATGCTATAGGAGTTGCAATTAGACTAATGACTAAAAAACGACCTGCAAATTCACCAGTAATATGCATGATCATATCGTAAGTAACTTTACCCACTAAATAATCCTTAGATAACATCACCCCAGGAAAAGCCAGAATTAACCAAAGTATATATTTTCCTGTCAGGAAGGATTTCAATTTATCCATATTATATTTCTATTTTGCTTTAATTGTCGTCTCTTTTAAAACATCTATTTCTTCAAAAATCAATTGGTTTTTCTAAACTCACCTAGAATTCTTAAGTCGATTTCGTCACTCACACTAAACACTGGTAAGTTTACTCCGACCTCATAATCCCCAAGGAAATACTCTGCCCAATAAAACGCAATCTAAAACTAATCACTTCCTACAACAGTCGCACTCCAAAACACTTGAGAGACCAAAGATAAAAAATACAAAAACTTCATTTCTTAAGCTATCTTAATTTTTCATAGCATTTTATTGCCCAATTTTACATCATCACTTTTAAATTGAATTAGAAAAGAAGAAATGGAGAGCCTGTTTAAAAATTTGAATAGACCTACGTTTATTGATGAACAGTGCTAAATGGCTTTTAAAATAACACTATGAAGTTTTGGTTTTTCTTTGTTTTCGTTCTTTTATTTGTCCTAGCTTTTAAAGGCTATATATCCAGAGGTGTTTTCCAAGCAACGGCTTCTAAAACATGCCAGCTATGGTATACTCTTTTTTCGATAAGCACTTTAATAGTAGGCGTCATTACTTCTGTTAATACATTTCCAAAAGGATTAATTGGATTTAGTACTGGTCAAAATTTGGTAATTGCTCTAATGATGTCAGTTATTATTTGCGAACTTATTTTAGGTTTATTTTTCATAGGAGATGACTTGGTTTTATTTTTTAAATGGATTGGCGAAAAGAAAAGCAATGCTTCTGAAAATAATATTAATACCAATAGTAGAAGACGTTTTTTTAAAACCACAGGTTTGGTCTTGAGTTCCCTACCCTTCGCTTCTTTTCTTTATGGAATAACTAAAGGAAAATATAATTTCAAAGTATTTGAACAAACGCTAACATTTTCAGATTTACCAAAAGGTTTTGATGGTTTTAAAATTGTTCAGTTTTCAGATTTGCACTCCGGTGGTTTTGATTCTTATGAAGATGTAAAACGAGGTTTTGATTTGATCCAAGCTCAACAAGCAGACCTTATTCTTTTTACAGGAGATTTGGTAAATGATTTAGCAGAGGAGATACTCCCCTATATTGATTTACTAAAAAAGCTCCACGCTCCATTCGGAAAATATTCTGTTTTGGGGAATCATGATTATTCAGAAGACGACGGTATATTTCCAGACGAAACATCCAAGAAAAAAAACTTTATAGCTATTCAACAATATCAGGAGGACGCTGGATTTCAAATGCTTAACAATGCTAATAAAAAAATTAAAAAAGACAATGCATTCATTCGATTATTGGGTGTTGAAAACTGGGGAAATAGTTTTATCAAGGAAGGAGATTTAGATAAAGCTATTGAAAATTGTGACGATGATGAATTTTCCATCTTAATGTCGCATGACCCGACACATTGGGAAGAAGTCGTTCTAAAACATTCGAAACATATTCATCTAACTTTATCGGGACACACACATGGAGCGCAAATGGGTATTGAATCATTAGGAATAAAATGGAGTCCAATTCAATACTTTTATAAATATTGGGCAGGTTTATATCAAGAGCTTAATCAATATCTTTATGTAAATAGAGGTTTTGGTTTTATGGCTTTTGCTGGAAGAATCGGTATTGCTCCAGAGATAACAGTTTTCACTTTAAAAACTAAGTAATCATGGCCAATAAAAAACAATTTAAAAGTAATTGTGATGATGAGGGAGGGAAACTATTGCCCTTAGTAAATTTTAATAATTGCGGAGCGAAAGAAGACTGTGTCGCTATTTGTCCTTATGATGTTTTTGAAATGCATCCGATTGAGAAAGAAGACAAGGCTAATTTGAATTTGAAAGGAAAAATCAAAACGTTCTTTTTTAAAAATAAAGCTTATCTGACCGCACCTTCTTTATGTCATGCTTGTGGCTTATGTATACAAGCCTGTCCTGAAAATGCTATTAAATTAACAAAGATGGTATCTTAGATTTTACTTCCATAATCTTGGCTTTAAAAAAATCTATATGATCCTAAATTATAAAATATGAAACGTAAAATATTTTTAAAAAGCCTTTTAGGAGGAGCAACTTTAATAACAGCATCAACTTTAATATCAATGGATGGATTCTCTAATATAGTAAATGCTTTGTCACATAACAATACAGATAATAATTCAAATGAATTTGCCAGTTATGGTGCCATTCACTTGAACATCACAAACCTTGAAAAATCCGCATTGTTCTGGACGAAAGTTGTAGGTATGAAAAAGAGAAGTGCTACCCAAAACATCGCTGAATTTGGAACAGAAAACAAGACACTAGTAGTCTTGCATCAAACCGCAAGAACCAAATATAAAAAAGGATATAGTGGGCTTTATCATTTTGCTATTCATGCACCCAATGCTGCAGAGTTTGCCAGCATGATAAACCGATTGAACGTCCATAAATATCCTTACTCTCCTGTTGACCATACCATGTCGAAGTCAATCTATCTAGATGATCCAGATGGAATCAATGTAGAATTTACATTGGAAACACCAGAAAGATTTAAAAGATTAATTACCACCGGGGGGCTGAAAATGGAAGGTACAGATGGAGTTATTCGTTCTGCTTCAGATCGCTTGGATCTAAACGAAGTAATGAAAGCATTAAAAGATACAAATGTACATAATATCATCTCTAGTGACACTTATCTAGGCCATGTTCATTTGTATGCTAATAGCGTCCAGAACTCCAATGCCTTTTATAAAAAAATGGGTTTTGTTGAATCCAACTATCTTCCACAATATATGTTCGCAGATTTAGGTGCCGGGGGCTCTTACACACACCGCATAGTTATGAATTCATGGCATGGTCAAAACAAACCACTAGCTCCAAAAGATAGTGCAGGAATGAGATATTTCCAAATAAATTATAAAGACAAATCAAAGATGCTTCAAGCGCTAAACAATGTTTCTAGTTACGAAGAAAAAGAAGAAGGCTATTGGTTATATGATCCTACTGGAAATAAAATTTTATTGAAAAATGCTTAAACTTATTTAACGAAAAAGGAAAGTAAAAAATCAAAAATACTAAGCCTTGAAGGTGATGAAGCAAATTAAAATAAAGGAATCTTCTTTTAATGCCTTCCTACCAAAGAATATAGGTACATTACTAAAATGAAAAAGGAATCGCAAGATGACTACCTAAAAACCAACAAGCCTCCCCCTATAAAACTCGGACCGGAATTAGCCCATTTTAATCGAAAAACTGATACTCAGGATACTATCGATATTTTACTTTCAGGTAAAAATATTTTGATTGATGGATTCTATAGCAATGGCTTGGATCTTTTAAATGCATTACAATCTTATCTCATAAAAAAACATCCGGATCAAGCTTTTCAGGGTCAGCGAGCATTTCGTTTAGAATACAAAAAGTTATCAAATCTTATTTTAATAGAAATCAATGAACACAAATTAGTGGTGAAAAAAGCTCCATTGATAGGATGGCTAAAAAAACTATATCCGGAATCAGATGATTTCATGTTACCCTTCCCACAAGTTCAAGGATTAAATAGTGCATGGCAATGGTATATTAATGGAGTAATTATTCCTGGTTTAAGAAATAAGATACATCCTTATTATGGGGTTTATTTTCCAACCCGTTTTGAACATTTGCAACTTTTTGATAATTGGTTAAAACGTTATGAAGGACCAAAGAAATCAGCTATTGATGTCGGTATAGGAAGCGGTGTACTATCTTTATTACTGATGAAATATGGTTTTCAAAAATCATTTGGCACAGATATGAATCCCAATGCAATTATTGGGTTGAGAGAGTCCATGGAAGGAACTAAGTTATCAAAAAAAATAGAACTTGATTTTGGTCATTTATTTGGTAAGTGGGAAAAACAAACAGAACTGATAATTTTTAATCCACCTTGGTTGCCGACAGACCTTGATATTGATCGCCTGGATGAAGCCATTTATTATAATAAAAAACTCTTTCCTGATTTTTTTAAAGAAGCAAAAAAACGATTACTCCCAGATGGTAGAATCGTTTTATTATTTTCTAATCTAGGTCAGATAACAAAGGTAAGCAAAGAGCATCCTATAGAAAAAGAGCTTTCGGATGAGACTCGTTTTGAGCTAGATAAGTATCTTGAAAAATCGGTAAAAAAGGCATCGACAAACACAAAAAGAAACCAACATTGGCGTTCTACAGAATCGGTGGAATTATGGGTATTAAAACATAAAAAAGGAAGTTGACAATTGAATTATCTGCTCCATCTGAGAAAAGAAAGAAACCTATTTTAAACGAAAGAACGTACATATCCTCTCCCCCCTTCATGCCTTGTCTGAAAAAATCTCCTAGCAAAAAAACACTAAAAACAAGACTGGCAACTACTTAACAGTTTAGCATAAATCATGAACTTTAATACTCTTTCTCTTCCCTCTTAAATCATGAAATTAAAAACCGACTTGAATATATTTCATCGGATAATAACAGCGCAAACCAAAAATATAAAACCTGACTTTTAAATATTTTCGGTTCTAAATTCAAGCCTCCCTATTTTATCTTTAACACAAAGTTAAAGCTGTGAATAAGACTAGACCCTTTAAATCAAAAGCGGTTAACTATACTGCTATAATGTACCTAATAGTTGGGGCTAGCCTATTTCTTTATGTCCTAGCACGAACTCTATTTGTGGGAATTACCTTTGATGAATCGTACACTATTGGAGTCCTGTCAAGTAGACCTTTTAAGGAAGTACTTTTATACAATCCGGCTGCTGCAAACAACCACTTACTTAATTCTATTTTCATCAAATTAATCTACCTTACTGGCTTTAAATCAACCTTTGCGGCTCGACTTCCCAATTTGTTTTCTCTGCTGATTTATTTGTTTTTTGCTTACCGTATATGTTCTAATTATTTTGAAAAGTGGTTGGGAGTTTGTTTGTTTCTACTACTTATTTCAAATCCTTTTGTATTAGATTTTTTTGGTTTAGCTCGTGGTTATGGTTTGGCACTTTCCTTTATGATGGCTTCGATTTACTATCTATTGAAATACAACAAAGAGCTTAAAAAAAGAGATAGCATAAAAGCACTTTGTTTTGGAGGCCTGGCAGTCTTGAGCAATTATACCTTTTTGTTTTTATGGTTAAATATGTTTGCAGCCATCCATATGATCGCTTTTATAAAAAACAGATATAGTTTGTCTAAAATTTTTCAATCTAGTTCAGGAATTGGAATATTGTTAACTTCAATTATTTATTACCCCATAAGCAAACTAAGAGAGGCAGAAGCGCTTTGGTATGGAGGAATTCAAAGTAGCTATTCGGATACACTATACTCCTTGATGAATTATTCATTAGCCCAAGAAGTTGAGGGCGCGAAGGTGGCAATTCTGCTCAATGTTTTCCTAGTAACTTTATCAGTCATCTTAGGATTGTTTCTTATTGCACATCGCTCTAAAAAAACGAAATGGCCACTAGGTCCTATTATTTTGACTTTCCTTTTTTTAGGGCCACTTGTTCTCAATACCTTTTTACATTATACTTTCGACACTAAATTTCTGATCAATAGAACGGCCATTTTTTTGTTACCAATTTCTTCCATGACTTTTGCGTTTTGCGTTCAATACAATACCAGTAAACAAAGTGCCATTTTTGTACGAGGTCTACTCTTTCTCTTTGTAATTACCTCCCTAATCAACCTTGGCAATAATGCAAATTTACGAAGAACCATCAACTGGTATTACGATGCCACAGTACCCGATGTATTAGAATACATAGATACAAAAGGTAAAAAAGAAGGCAAGACATTTATTTTGGATTCCACCAAATTATTCAGCAGTTCTATCCAGTATTACAAATGGAAAAAGAAGTATAATAACGTCGTTTACATCAAAACATTAAAAGACAATTTAGATAAAAGTCAAGCAGATTACTTTTTATTTCTCACCGATCCACAAGGCGATATCGGTTACGATCCTTCATTAGAAGAATCACTAAAATATCCTCGTACTTCTGTATTAACTTTTGAAAAAGAAAAGGTCGTTTTATGGTCGAATCTAAAAGAGGACAATCTTACTTCAGGACATTAGAGTAGTTATCAAATTTTCTAAATCTAACAAGAAGTGATTCAATCAACCTACCTAGATTATTCGGTTAATTATATTTTAAAATCTAAACTTCGACTAAAAACATTAACTTCACTCTTAAGTTTTGAGCATTGAAAAAGATCACCTTGTAAATTATATCTTATGCAAACAATATTAGGAGCGAATGGAATAATTGGAGAAGAACTAGCAAAAGAATTGTTCCTCAATTATACGACCGATATTAGAATAGTAGGAAGAAACCCAAGCAAAGTAAATGAAACCGATCAAGTATTTAAAGCTGATCTTCTAGACCTTGAAAAAACTAAAGAAGCAGTTAAAGGAAGTGATGTTGTTTTTTTAACTGTTGGACTACCCTATTCTTCTGAAATCTTTCTACGAGACTGGCCTATTATTCTAAAAAATACGATTGCTGCTTGTGCTCATTATAATGCTAAATTAGTTTACTTTGACAATACCTACATGTATAATCAAAGTAGCAAATTCCAAACTGAAAAAAGTCCTTTTGAACCTAGTGGCAAGAAAGGAATTGCAAAAGAAATTGCGGCAAAACTACTCCTCGATGCTATTCAAAAAAAAGAAGTAATCGCTTCAATTTGTAGAGCACCAGAATTTTATGGGCCAGGAAAAACAAAAGGGATAACAAACACTTTAATCTTTGAAAATATAAAAAAAGATAAAAAGATAAAAGTACTCATAAGAGATGATAAAAAGAGAACTTTAATTTATACACCTGATGCTAGCAAAGCTATGGCATTAATTGGAAATACAGAAGACACTTTTGGACAAACATGGCACTTACCTTGCGACGACGACAGGCTTACCTATAAAGAATTTATCAAAACAACTTCTGAACTTTATGGAAAAAAATTAGACTATTCAATTCTACCAAAATGGCTATTAAAAGTTGTTTGTTTGTTCAACCCGGTAATGAAAGAAACTAAAGAATTATTTCCTAGATATGAAACTGATAATATTTTCAGCTCAACAAAATTTAAAGACAGATTCCCTAATTTCAAAGTCACCACCTATAAAGAAGGAATTGAGACCATTATAAATGAAATTAAAAAAGCTAAGCTATAAAAGATAAAAAAACCAATAACTGCCAAACACTTACTCTTGAACATTTTTATTCCTAAACCTATTGGGAGAAATGTTATACGTATCTTTAAACACTCGGTTAAATGCAGATGTGTTTTTATATCTTTCATCATTGATCAAAATCAGAAAATTAAATTTGCTTCCATTAATCCAAATTGGATGGAGTGTGCTGAGCCGAGTGAAGTTTTGAGTCATATTTAAATTTGGCAACCAAAAGGTTTTACCTTAAATAATATTCAAAAGTATATTCATTACAAAAGCGGTTTGGGACAATACCCAAACCGCTTTTTTTATAAACACATTTATTGTACTTTTGAAATTTAACTTCTACTCATGAAGTATAAAAAATGTCTAATTCCCGATGACTTTAATTCGTGAAATATAGAGTTCATCTTCAGATAATATTTTGATAAAATATATTCCTGATTCAACTGAATTCCACGATAGCTCAGTGCTTTCTGCAAAAGAAGAAAATGTAGTAAGAATCTTATTTCCTAAAACGTCCATCATTTCTATTGAACTGATAGTTCCAACAGGAATAGTCACCTTATTAATAGCAGGATTTGGAAAAACTGTAATTTCTTTTGCAACAGGTATCGAATAAATCGAAGTCAATTGGTTGCCAGCGTATGCCAAGCGACGTATGCTAATTTCATTTCCACCCCATAGGTCACCTACCACTAAATCAACTTCTTTTACACCAAGAATCTCAGTTGGCAGATCTAATACCGTTGGTTCTAAATTAGCTGCAGTTGAAATAGGAAATGTAACAGCTTCAGTTGCAATTTCAGCACCTGATTCATCTCTAAAAACCAATTGAGCGTTCTGAACACTATGATCCAATTCAAAGTCGAAATAGGCATTCCAAATCAAAACCTGCGAGATAGACTCCGAACTGGCAAATACATGAGTAATGGTTCCTGTTGAGACGTTATTTGCACTGACATATCCAATATCAGGTGCAAAATTAAGACCTGGAGCATAAGGGAATGTAGTGATACTTGTGGTCGTGGCATTTACATCCATTCCGAGCATCCATGCAGGTGCAAGTGCATCATTGAAAGATCCTGCATCTGAGAAAACAGTATCTGCTTCAATAACTGTTTGAGCGTTTACCATTAGTTGAAGGCAAACAAATAGAGTAAGTAAAGATTGTTTCATTAATTTATATTGTTTTTTGGTTAAAAAGTATCCAACACATTGGGTTTAAATATCGAAGTAAAGGTAAAATAATTTTTGAGCCTTCAGTTTTAATAATAGCTAATTATTTCCTCCTTCTCTAAGAAAAACCATTAACTCACCTAACTTTTCAATTCGACTTATACGTTATTCTCTATAGTTTCTCCCCCTTTCATAATTAGTTTTTTTCTTTAAATTTAAAGCTTGTTTAAAACAATCCTGACCTTTTTATAGCTAATATTGCACTTTGTTATTAAGTCTCTAATTGTAGACGTATTTCAGGACATGACAACAACAAATGATAATACAAAATATACCCGAAACATTTACTAAAACGAAGGTCAATAAATTAGAACTCTTTGTTCATGATTTCAAGATGACAGACGATGTTTTTAAAAGCAAAGTGAATTTAAGTTTACACATGTTTAGTTTTTTACAAAAAGGTAAAAAGCAAGTCCATTTTGCAGATTCATCTGTTGCTGTTAATGGCAAACAATCCTTGCTAATTAAAAAAGGCAATTGCATCTGGTCAGAGTTATTGGATAATGATGACATTTATTATTGCAAACTCTTTTTCTTTTCCGAAAGCAAGCTCAGAGATTTCTTAAAAAAACACAGCCAGTTCACTCCCATTGAAGAGGAAACGCCTTCTTACTTTATTATTGAAAATGATGATTACATTCATTCTTATTTAAATTCCCTTTCGACAGTTGCTGATTCGCCTACCATCTTTAACGAAAATTTACTTTCCATTAAATTTGAAGAATTGATGCTTTATTTGATCAACAAATATGGGAACGAGTTTGAAATATATTTGCAATCATTGATTTCAAAAGAGCGCTCAGCTTTCAAGAATGTTATAGAGAATAATGTGTACTCGAATTTAAAGGTTCATGAAATTGCTTTTTTATGCCAAATGAGCCTTTCGACTTTCAAACGTAATTTTATAAAAGAATACAAAACTTCTCCTGGGAAGTGGTTGCAAGACAAAAGGTTGCGAAAAGCGAAAGAGATGTTGAAAGATGGTAAAATAAAACCATCTGATATTTATTTGGATTTCGGCTATAACAATTTGTCAAATTTTAGTGCTGCTTTTAAAAACAAATTTGGGAAAAGTCCCAATTTAATAGATTCTTAATTTTTGACCTTTTTTCATAAGTGATTGACCTTTATCCGTAACTTAAAAACCCAATGTTACTTTACTTTTGCGACGTAATTAATTTTTTAATCATTAAAATTTTATTTCATGAATATTACGTTAGAGCAAGCTGAGAAAATGATTAGTGCAGCAAAGAAAAAATCTGTAGAATTGGATACGAAAATGAACATCGCTATCGTGGATGGCGGCGCAAATTTGGTAGCTTTTGCCCGAATGGACGGTGCTTGGTTGGGTTCTTTAGACATCTCTATCAAAAAGGCAAAAACTTCTCGCTTTTTTGATATGAATACTGGAGTTATTGGAGGATTGTCTCAACCTGGTGGCCCACTTTATAATATTGAGCATTCAAATAGTGGCTTAATTACTTTTCCTGGTGGAATGCCTATCAAAAATGCTGACGGTGAAGTAATCGGAGCTATTGGAGTAAGCGGAAGTAGTGTAGAAAACGACCATGCGGTTGCAGAAGCAGGTATTGCAGCTTACTAAATAATGACTGATTTATTTTAGCATTTTTTATTAAAAAAATAATCTAGAGGGTAGTTATCATACGATAACTACCCTCTATTTCTTAGAGCTCCATCTATTTTATTTTTTTCGGAATTGAGGTTTTACCATTTTGTACATAGGTAGTCTTTACGATCTGTTCTTTTTGATCATCAAATTCAAATTCAAACCTTGCATTAAAGTCGCGATAAAAAATAGTAGAGTCATTTTGCACATACAATTGTAAAGTAGGATTGTCATTCATTTTTGAAAACAATTTCTCCCCTTTTCTGCTAATGATCAAAATTTGGTCTTTCCCAAAATCGAAGGTCCCAAGAAATCGATCCAATTGTGTATTGCTGGCTAGAATAGCTCTTCTAATAGGCTCTTCTCTAGACTCTTTATTTAGAGCAAGTTCAATCAATTGCCAAGTTAGGTTATGCACTTTACCCCATTGCTCACGGGTGTTGCTCAGACAAGAAACAACGATACCTTTATCCAATAAAATCATCATTTGAGTAGAGGTTCCTACCTGACTTCCGCTGTGCCCTATGATCCGTCCTCGCTCATCATCAGCATAAAGAAAAAAACCAAAAATATAAGGATTGCCACGTCCCTTGAGTTTAGGATCGTAAAACATTTTATCTAAAGTCTCCTTTGAAATCAACTTATGATCAAAAATTGCTTGACCGAATTTTAGTAAGTCGCCTGCTGTTGATTGAATCCCACCACCAGGAACTTTCATACTCAAATTTGATTTAATATCTTTTTTCAATCGACCTTTTTTATTCATTTTATAAAAACGAGACTTGTTGGTTACTTTTTGTTTTTTATGTTCAACAGAAGTATTATACATACCTGCTACGTCCCAAATATTTTTTTTCATATAAGTCTCATACGACATCCCGCTACTTTTCTCAATAACCAAACCCAATAATACATAGCCATAAGTAGTGTATTGATAAAGCTTTCCAGGGGTTCCTTTCAAGTCGCGTTTTTTAAATCGATTCATGGCTTTGTTTAGGTTTTTATATTCCTTCCGTGAAAAACCATCTTGGCTGCCTTTATAATGCGGAACACCGGAGGTATGTGTGAGCAATTGACGAATAGTGATTTCTCCTTCTGGCTTTATCGGATAATCAGCTACATAGGTTTGTAATGAAGCATCTAAGTCCACCTTGCCTTTTTCCACCAACTGCATAATGGCTACGGCAGTCATAGATTTCGAAATAGAAGCAATTCTATTTACCATATCTCCATTGGCAGGTGCTTGGGATTTTAGATTACGGTACCCCGCTCCTCCTGTCCAGGCAATTTGGCCATCGGCAAAAATACCAGCTGTAAGCCCTACATGTTCTTCATGTTGAATAGCATCGTTAAGCATCGTATCAGCTTTGGCAGCCAATAATGAAAACTCCTTGGATGTAACTGATTGAGCTTCTATTTTATGGATAGAAAGAAATGAAGTCAAGAAAACTAAGGTCAAGATTAAAAAGATTCGATTTTTCATAATTATATATTTTGTAGTAAGTGATGTTACAATATTAAAACGTATATCGGATAGCATGCTCGTAAAACATGTGAATGGCTCATCATTCTTGTGAATGGCTCACAATTATAAATGAGGATATCTATCTTTGTATAAAAGAAATCAATTGAAAAATTTAGTTCTTATTTGTTTGTTGATCGTGGGATTTGGTATACCATCAAGTATGGCCAAGTCAGGTTATATTATATATCCGCATGAAAGGGTCATTCAAGTTGGAGATAATATGGAGTGGGCCAATCCTGAATTCGATCATCAAGACTGGGACCCCAGCGGGTCGACAAATAATGTGGGAGTATATTGGCTTCGTTTCAAATTCAGATGTGATAGTATAACTGACTTATACGATCATCCTGGTATACAAGTAATCTCATTGGGCGCTTACGAATTTTATTGGGATAGTCACCTTATTAGTCGAAATGGAATAGTCGGAAAAACAAAAGCAGAAGAAGTGCCTGGTAAATTTTTAACTCAAATTCCTTTAGCAGATTCCTTATTAAATCATGGTATTCATACCATTGCGATCAGAGTTTCCAATTTTCGTAGTCCAAAAATAAATAATGGCAGTTGGAATATTTTCTTCATGGAAGAGTATCAGCAATCATTAAAAAACGACCTCATTCTTTCTGCTAAAATATTTATTCTGGCTGGTATTTATCTTATGGCAGCGCTCTACTATTTATTTTTGTATATCTTGCGTCACAGAAAAAAAGAGGTATTAATTTTCAGTACACTTTGCTTTTTATTTTTTGGATTAATCGTGATGGAGTATGTAAAATTTTTATATGCCTATCCTTATCATTGGCACTTATATCGTTTG
The DNA here is from genome assembly GCA_937921595.1 of uncultured Saprospiraceae bacterium. Classification (GTDB taxonomy): domain Bacteria; phylum Bacteroidota; class Bacteroidia; order Chitinophagales; family Saprospiraceae; genus JAHDHW01. The sequence goes on along the minus strand of CAKZTD010000019.1, from coordinate 16,091 downwards.
TGGATCATCTTTATATTGACCAGTCTGATTTCTTTTTTGACCCCTTATTTTTTAATTGTTTATTTTAATATTTCAAACAAGAAATGGATATCAGGGGGCATTATAACCTTATTGATTATAGCTACCAGTTTTTGGGGAATAGGAACTGATTTTACAAATAAAAACTTAGGTTTAGCCATGTGGTTGAGCAGCATGGGAATTTTGATTTATTCGACTTTGAAAAAGAAAAAAGAAGCGCTATTAGTATTAGTTGTATTTTTTATTTCTGGTTGTATCATATCATTTTACAACTTTGGTTTTCGATCAATGATTTATTCTTATGACATCAGTTTGTTCATCAGTTTTAGTTTATTGGTATTATCGATGATGTATCTCTTGGCCAAAAGAGCCCGCGAACAAAAGGAAGCCTATGAAGCATCACTCCTCTTATCTTCACGTTTGCAAAATGAGTTGTTGAAGAAAAATATTCAGCCTCATTTTATCATGAACACACTCACCTCTTTGATGAGTTGGGTAGAAGAATCACCAAAAGAAAGTGTACAGTTTATCGAGGCACTATCAGGAGAGTTTGAGATCATGAGCGACATCGCCGAGAAAAAACTCATTCCACTTGAACAAGAAATTGAGCTTTGTCAAAAGCATATCCAAATTATGCGATATCGAAAAGAAGTTAATTATACTTTCGAAGTAAAAAATATTCCTGAGGGAGAATTCATTCCACCTGCCATATTGCATACCGTCATTGAAAATGGCATCACCCATAATTTGCCAGATCACCAAAATCGAATCAAGATGGTTTTACACTTTGAAGAAAATAATCTTTCAAAAATCTATAGCTTAAAAACCTATGGCAAAAGTCGCCCCACTACTCATAAAAAGAAAGGAGGAACGGGGATGAAATATATCCGGTCACGCTTGGCTGAAAATTATGGGGACCAATGGAGTCTTGAATCAAAAGCAACAGAAGTGGGCTGGGAGACTAAAATTATACTTTTTAAATAAAAATAAAGTAAACCAGGTTTAAAAATGACTAAGGACATTAAGAGCTTAATTTCAACGGGAGTATCAGCGGTATTAGGTATTCGGCATTAACCTTATGACGTTTTGCCTTAGCTTAGAGTTAGCTATAAAAAACATTATTTACCCCCTGATTGGTTTTATTAAAATAACTTAAAGCTCGCCTAAATCAATTGACTTTACAATGAAAATTTTAATCATCGAAGACGAACCTGCTATTGCTCGGCGCACCCAACGCCTCACTCAATCTATCTTGAGCGAACAAATTCAGCACATCCATATTTGCCATTCAGTGGAAAGTGGTCTGGCTTATTTGGCGGAGCAAGAAATTGATTTGCTTTTACTAGATTTGAATCTGCATGGAGCAGATGGGTTTTCTATTTTGGAACAAATGGTGGCCGCTCCCTTTCATACGATCGTCATTTCTGCTTATAAAGAAAAGGCCATCACTGCCTTCGAATATGGAGTACTGGATTTTGTGCCCAAACCTTTTAATCAGAATCGTCTAGCCAAAGCTTTTCAACGTTTTCAAAAACCAAGCTCCGAATCAAGTACTGAAACTAAATTCTTATCCATTCAAAAAAAGGGACGTTATCAGATGATGGCTATCGATAATCTATTATATATAAAGGGAGCTGGTATTTATGCGGAGTTATTTTTTAAGGATGGCAGCAAAGAAATTCATAATAAAAATCTTGACAAACTGAGCCAGTTGTTACCGACTTATTTTGATCGTATTCACAAATCATACATCATCAACAAACAAGAAATTGAAGAAATATTAGTGGAACCAGGAAGTAAGTATACCTTAGTTCTTAAAGGCGACATCCATGTGCCAATTAGTCGAAGCAGGTATAAATCCTTACGTGAGAAATGGGGTATTTAAATTTTTAATCAAGCTCTAAATTATTTATAAAACTCTTCTTCGTTTACTTTAATTGTTGTTAATTCAACAGTATGACCATCAGGATCTTTTGTGTATATAGAATTAAAATAATAATGATCTTGAATTTGATAACTAATTCCTAAGTCAATATATTTCCTTTTAGCTTTCTCAAAATTTTCTTGACTAAGGTTAAATGCGAAATGATCAATTTTTATGTTTTTCGAATTCGGATTAAGATAGTCATCATCAAGATTTGCAGGAAATAATGCGACTCCACATTTATTCCTAATCATAAAAACTGGAAATTCTCCCCATTTTTCTAATTGATATTTTCTTAAGCCCAATACTTTCTCATACCAATCAATTGATATTTTCAAATCTTTAACTCGAATGGCTACATGATCAATAAATCCTATAATGAAATCATTATTCATATTCTTTTTTCTATCCTAGTTTAAACAATCCGTACTTTATGTTTATAACAGTCGGATCAATTTAAAGTTAATTAAAAATTACATCTAACTCCGCTACTAATGGCCGATGATCAGATACAATGGATTCATCTAACAATTGTATGCTTTTCTTTTTAAACTTTACATCACCTGTATTCCGATAAATTACATGATCTATTTCAGATTTAGCATCACCCTGAAAACTTAAATTGTCTTCCCCTTTTTCTACAAAAACAAAACCCTGTTCCGCAAAATATTGCATGCTTGGTGAATCAGGTGTACAATTAAAATCCCCCGTGATAATAGTTGCTCGTCCCAATGAATCTAAATACTTTACCAATGCTTTTGATTGGTTCAAACGATTGGTTACTCCTTCATTTCCATCTATCCAATCGAAGTGAACATTTGCAAACGCAATGATACAATTTTCTGCTATTTGTATTTCATGAATAATTGAAGAACGAGGTTCATCTCTCCCATCAGGCAACTGCAATACTTTTGTTGAGATCAAAGGTTTTGCAATCAAAGTTGCCATTCCATATTCACCTCCTTGATAATCCATGAACTTTCCAAAAGTTCCTTTCATCAATGTTTTTTGAGCCAAATAATCTGTTTGTCCAATACTGCCTGAACGCAAACAGAAATTATCCACTTCCTGTAATCCACATAAGTCCGGTGAATGTGATTTTATAATTCTTTCCGAACGAGATAATTCCAAAACCATATCCATGCCTACACCATGACGGATATTGTAAGACATTATTTTCAAACTGATGATCTGTTCCTTTTTACAAGCATAAAAACTAAACAAAATTAAGCCAACAAGGATAAATGATATTTTTTTCATAAAATTATTTTTGTTTTTTTCGTTAACTGAAATTAAGACTTTGTATTGAATTAGGTAGCATTATTGCATATAAGTATTGCAGAAGAATTAAGTAGAATCATTTGGTTATATTTCTAAATAAACAACTTTAATTTAAAATACATGAATTCGAAAAATCTAGTTTTATTATTTATATCTCTTTTTTCATTTACAAATCTCTACTCACAAGATTTTTATGATGGGAAATTTTTAAGTAATAGATACATTAAAAAGAGTAAAACTTCTCGTGCAGTTGGAAAGCATGTTTCGTTTCAAAAAGAATATAATCTTTCAATAACAACGAAATATGTAAATAAAGGCTTAGTTAATAAGCTTAAAATTATCTCTGGAGATAATACAGCCCAAATTGAGCTTCCAGCAGAGTTGAATGATCTAAACTGGACATCTATTACTGATGGATTATGGATTAACGCTGTTCATGAAGATGAAAATTTTACAGATTCATATGATAAAGAAGAAACTGTGATTTTTCACTATGTTGGATACTTTATGAACCTTGAACCATTTGATAATAGCTTAATCAAAAACAATCCTTCAAAAGCTAAACTAGGACAACTTATTGAAGGCTTTTCTATTGGATTAGCAAACACTAAGCCTGGAGAAATAAGAGTAATAAAAATTAGCCCTAAACTAGCTTATGGCGAAAAAGGAGGAGGAAATATACCTGAGAATTCAACTCTAATTTATATTCTATATAGAGTAGATAAAGATTCTAATAAACCGTAAAATATTTATATCGTTAGTTTTCCTTAATGTTTTTTTATTGGGTCATTTGACCTCCTACTTTAAAATATAAAAATAAAGGAATCGTCTCATTGTGCAAAGATCTCACTTGCAATATCTATATTCGTTTACAAATGAGGTATTTTTTACAATTAGCGTACGATGGGACCAACTACAGGGGTTGGCAGAGGCAAAAGAAACCAAGAAATACGGTTCAGGAAGTCATAGAGAATATACTCGCTAAGATTTTCAAAAAAAGCATAACTGTTTTCGGCTGTGGGCGTACCGATTCTGGTGTTCACGCAAGCCAATACGTCATGCATATCAATCTTGATGAAGCTCCTTTATTTGATTTAAAGTTTCGACTAAATAAAAACTTACCCACTAGCATTTCAATTTTTGAAATCATCGAAGTCACTGAAAGTCAACATTGTAGATATCATGCGGAGGCACGAACCTACGACTATTTCATTCATTTGAAAAATGATCCACTTCTCATTCGATACAGTTCTTTCTATGAAGGTTTGAAATTAAACTTCGACCTAATGAAAAAATCTGCGACCCTTATCCTTGGAACCAAAGACTTTAGACCCTTGTGCAAACAACCAGATTTGTACAATAATACCTTGTGTTATATAAAAAATTGTGAATTGTTCGTCGATGAGGAACATGGCCGATTACGGTTCACCATCACCAGCAATCGATTTCTCCGAGGAATGGTTAGATATTGCGTTTTCTTTTTGCTGGAAGTGGGAAGTGGAAAAATGACTTTGGAAGAATTTGAAGAAGTTTTAAATCAGAATAAAACTTTTACCGAAAAGCAGCCCGCTCATCCGAATGGTCTTTATCTTAGCAAAATTGAGTACCCTTTTTTGAAATTGAAAGATGTAGATCATTTGATTAGGATGTTGAAGGTTGGCTTGCAATAGTTATAATTTACTAAGTTGCTGTTCACTTCTTCGGTAAAATTCCGAAAATCAAAATTTTACTCAATACTCCTTGTCAGAATGAACAAGTTCAATTCAAACCTACCATCCAGAACATAATAGCTACCATTCAGAACATCTTTCTTTTAAAAATTTGATAACTGAAAAAATACCTTTAAGTTGACTTTTTTAAAAGTCAGTTAAAACAGTTTACAAAATTCATATGAAAAATATTTTTATAAAAATAGCTTTCAGCTTGTTCCTTTTTCAATTTTCAATAATTACAATCGGACAGACCGACGCAAATATTCCTTACAAAGGCATTACTATTTACATTGACTACCCAGATGTACCCGCAACCATTGGAAGCGTTCAGCTTGATAGTTTAATCAATGGGATAACTTACCAAGAGCCAACAGTACAACGTACTTTTAGAAAGTATTGGCATGAGCAAAGTAAACGAAATGTTGATATACAACACGATATTTTCTTTTTTACGGCACCACTCTCTGCATCTCATTATAACTCAGTTCCTTGGTACGAAGGCATTGAATTATGGAGGGATGCTTTCGAATGGGTAATCAGCAATCATCCAAGCTACGATTGGAATACATTAAGCCTGGATCAAGATGGAGGGCTTCTCTCTGCAATGATTATCAGTTCATCCTTTGACCCTGCTGGTGTCGGAGGTGGCCATGGTCCAAATTGGACGCTTTCAAATGGAGTCAACATAAAACGAACTTATGGCTCCGTACTTCAAGCACCTTGGGATACTGATTTGAATCTGTTTATGACCTTGCATGAAGCTGGCCATGGCATTTATCGTTTGCCAGATACTTATGATACGCAATACAATTCAGGAGGAACTTCATTCTATTGTTTAATGTCTGGAGGACAACCTGAAATAGAACCTTTAGGAGGACCATTTTTAGTACAAAATAATTGGGGGTATACTGTAGAACCATCGGTAGGAACACATACCATTACATTAAAAGCAGATGGAGATAGCGTCGTGGTTTTCAGAAATCCACATGACCCTTTTGAATTCTTTACCATCGAAGCTCGTAAACAAAGCACTTTGGGAAATGCATTATTCCCAGCAGATTTGGGATTACTTTTATGGCATTCGGACAATAAAGTAAATACTTCCAACACATTAGAAAATATGACTCCATCGAGTCATTATTTGCATTCTATCGAACAAGCAGATGGCTTATTTGAGCTTGAAAATGATATTAATATCGGTGGAAATATTGGAGACATTTATTTACCTGGAACTTCTTTTAGTAGTACAAGCACTCCTAATTCTAACTGGTGGACAGGAGAAGAATCGCATTTTGAAATAAATGATATTCAATTCATTGGCACTGATCACATTCAATTCACAGTTACTATTCCTGAAATACATCAAGATCATTATCCTGAAATATCTCAATCCAATTGGAGCGTGGTTTCGGAAACTCTAGCCCAAGCAGGTTTTGATGCGACTAAAGCTTTTGACAATGATATCGATACTTATTACCATGTTCCGTTCTGGACAGATTCAGGACTAAGACCTTATGATGTTGTATTAGATTTAGGGGATGAGTATACGATCAATGAATTTTATTACACTGCTAACAAAAACTATACTCCACCTTGGGAAGGACGAATCCGAGATTATGAATTATACATAAGCAACGATACCACTAACTGGGGAACAGCTATTAACGCTGGCACTTTTTTTCAAACAAAGATTAGACAATACATTCTATTCCCTGAAACCAATGGTAGGTATGTAAAATTTTCAGCTATCAATTCTTTTATCAATGATGATAGTCGAACATCAATTGCTGAAATAAATATAAGAGGTGTCTTAACCTCCACAACAAATATTTCTACTCATAATTTCGAAGAGGAATATAAAATATTTCCAAACCCTGCTAACGATATCTTGAATATCGAAACTCCAGATATTGAAAATATAACTTTAGAAATATACAATACTTATGGGCAATTAACTTTAAGCAAAACCATTTCAGGATCAAGCAATTCCATTGACTTGCAATCTTTTGTTAAAGGGATATATTTTGTTCAAATTACTGGAGCCGACTCAAAACATGTAGTTAAATTATTAAAGCAATAAGAAAAAATATTTTATTGACTTTTTATCGAAATAATAAATAAAGAAAAAAGGGCTACGGATAAAAAATCGTAGTCCTTTTTTTAATTTAAAGTATGTTAGGGAATAAATAAAGAAAATTAATTATCTTGATTAAAAATATAAGCAAATGAAAAAATTAATTCTCTCTCTGACATTAATCGGATTCTCTTTAATTCTCTTTGGTCAATTCAGTTCTAAAAATCTCATATTCTCGGATAGGACAGTTGAAGCAATCGCAATCGGTGATATCGACAACGATGGGGATGCAGATATTTTGTCTTTAAATGGTAACGCTTCAGACTTTCCATTGGGTTGGCAAGAAAACTTAGGGTTTCCTGCAAAATATGCTCGTATCAAACGACTACAAACCCTTGTGGATCAAATAAGTCAAATATACTTAAACGATTTAAACGGCGATGGTAATTTGGATATCGTATATGTCCAAAATGAGATTTATTGGATGCCAGGATTTGGAGATGGAACCTTTGATGAGGAACAAATAATTAGCACCTCTTTCTTAACCGCTAACGCCCCTCGTTTTCTTACTGATATTGATAATGACAACGACATAGATATAGTGTCTCAAGCTTCTGATAAAATAACCTGGTTGGAGAATGGTGGAGCCGGTTACTTTGAAGAAGAAAGAATAATGATTGAAGGGCTTCAAATAGGTGGAGGTTTATCTTTTGAAGACCTAGATCAGGATGGTGATAAGGATATGATTTTAGAAAATTTCAATAATGAAATGTACTGGCATGAAAACGCGGACACAATCTTTGAGGCTGGTCAATCTGTTTACTCTTTCTCTACCCTACATAGTTTTTCTACTGCTGATATAGATAATGATGGCGACCAGGATATAGCGGTTATGTCCAATAATCCCGAAGGAATATTTTGGATGGAAAATGAAGATAGCGCTGGTAGTTTTGGAGATCTTCAGGAAATCGTAAGTGGCGATATCATCTCTTTTCCTAGCCCTAATATTAGAACTGTTGATATGGATGGAGATGGAAACACGGACATCCTTTCTCTTGAAGGTTCTTCTAATTTGGTTTGGTATAAAAACTTGGACAATGGAACCTCATTTGGGCCTGCCACCTTAATATCCAGTGAACCCAGCTATATCCAGGAAGTTTATTTAGGTGATCCAGATAATGATAATGATCAAGATATTTTGTTTGTTAAAAATAATGGCTGGGAGGTTTCCTGGTTTCCAAACATCGACGGTGCCGGAACTTTCTCTGACAAACATTATATCATGCGTAAAATGCCGATGGCCACTTCAGCTACTCCTGCTGATTTGGATGGCGATGGCGATGAAGATCTTTTGATTGCTTCGGACGGAGCGCTTTGGTTAGAGAATATTGATGGTTTGGGAAACTATGGATCAGCTATCGATATTGAAGACGATAATACTTCTAATGATGTCAAAAAACTTTTTGCATTAGACCTTGACAATGACGGCGATAATGATGTCGTGGCTCAATGGGATTCAGGACCACTCAGATGGTATAGAAATTTGGACGGCCTTGGAAACTTTGGTGCCCCGATTACCATATATGATTCTTTTCATGACCATGTTTGTTTGGCAGATATCGATAATGATAATGACTTAGACTTAATAATTACAAAGGGTTCTCCATACACAACCCTATGGAAAGAAAATAATAACAATGGTTTTGGAACAACACATACCATTACTTCAGATGCTGAAAATTTTTATGACATTCAATGTGCAGACCTTGACAATGATGGTGATAATGATCTCATCGTAGCAGTAGAAGCTGACAATTTTCAAGATGATTATATTGCATGGTATGAAAATACCGGCGGAGTTTTTAGTTCAGAAATATTCATCACGGACGGTCTCCAATCTTTAAGAAAACTTGGTGTCGCGGATGTAGATCTTGATGGCCTTAATGACATCGTGACCTTAACTGCGCTAAAATTATCTTGGCATAAAAATTTAAATAATGGAAGTGATTTTGCACCAGAACAACTTTTAGAAAATGTATCCGGAAATGCTTCCCATATTCTTTTGGAAGATATTGATGAGAATGGTTTTGTAGATATCCTTTCTTCAGCCAGTGATGACGGAGAACTTTGGTTATATAGAAACACAGGAGGAGTATTTGATGCTCATGAGGTAGCATCGAACTTGGAAGCAAATTTCCAATTTATCGCTACCGTCGACATCAATAACAATGGAGGAAGAGATCTTATTACAATAACTGATTTTACAGATCACAACATGTTTTGGTTTGATAATCTTGAGACCAGTCTTAAAATTCAAGGACGTACTTTTTGGGATGTAAATGAAAATGGAACCCTAGATAATTCAGAACCAGGGCTTTATCTTCAAAATGTTCTTTTGCAACCAGATGAAGTTAGTTCATGGTCGAATGGCGGGGGGGATTTTGTCTATACTATATCGCCAGGAGATTACCAACTCAGCTGTCAACCTGCTCCAAACTGGGAACTCACCACTGATCAAAACATTGATATAAGTATTAGCAATAATTCTGAAACTCAAAACTTCGGTTTGACTCCTTCTTCAAATGTTCCTGAAGCTTTTGTCGATCTCAGTTCAGCTGCAACCCGATGTGGATTTCAGGTTCCTTTCTGGATCAATTATCAAAACACCGGAACCATTTATGCGGATGGGACCATCACTTTGGAGTTGGATGATTTGGTAACTTTCGAAAGTGCAGATCCTGAACCAGATCAAATCAATGGCAATTTACTTACCTGGAATTTTGAGAACCTCACTCCTACTTATTCTGAAAGGATAAATTTAATTTTACAAATGCCTGGCGTAGATAATATTGGGGAAATCATAGAAATGAATACCAACATTTCATTGACCGATGATAATGGTGGTTTAATTTTTACTGACAATCATCATTTTGAATCTGAGATCAATTGTGCTTATGATCCGAATGACAAACTTGTCGAACCTGAATTTGTTGATTTTGAAAACTATGAACTCTTTGGAGATACATTACATTATACAATTCGGTTTCAAAATACGGGTACCGATACTGCCTTCAATGTTCGGCTAGAAGATCAACTTGATCCAAATTTGGATTGGTCCACATTTGGCATCATTGGTTCCAGTCACTCGCATTTAGTTTATCTTGAAGATAATGGACAATTGACTTTTAATTTCAATAATATTTTACTGCCGGATTCATCCACCAATTTACAAGCTAGTCAGGGTTTTATAAAATATAAAATACAACTTAATGACGGACTTCCTCAGAGTGCTGAAATCAATAATACAGCAAATATTTTCTTTGATTTCAATCCGCCAATTCAAACCAATACCGTAACGATTCAATTGCTCACTACCTCGCTAACTGAGGAAGAGCAAAATAAATGGCAACTATCTATTAGTCCGAATCCATCAAGGGGAAATATCCAAATCGATTTTGATTTGACAGACAAACATGATTGGCAAATCCATTTATACAATTCCATTGGGCAAAAAATAAAAAATTATCATGCACCTGAAGGTGGCTCATCAAAGTCATCTTTTGATATAAAAAATATTCAAGAAGGAGTGTATTTCCTTTCTCTTCATGTCAACAACCAAGTAGTGACCAGAAAGATTATGGTAATAAAATAACTTGATAAAACAATATTAAAAATGAATCTAAGTTGTTTTTATAACTCTGATCTTTAAAATCCAATTTTATAAATTGTAATGAACTCTTAACTCTAGAAGTAATTTAGAACAAGACAAAGTAACAATGATATCTGAAGTACATAGAATAAGATCTAAAAAACTATTACCTTATATACAGTACATTTTATATAACAGATATAGTAGTAATTTAGAACATTCAGTAAAATCTTTCCCTAATACAAATATTTGTTTAGGGATTACAAAAGATAACTCTTTAGATCAAGAGGAAAATACCTTTGTAAGTAAAAAAGGCAAAACAAGCAATATTTTTGCTTATACAACTGGTCTATATACCACTCCACATGAATTTAAAGTTTTGAATAATTGGGATGAGATTTGTATTGATTTCCATCCCTGTGGATACTATCATTTTTTTAATTTCCCAAGTAAACCAAAAATTATAAATGATGGATTTACAAATTCTTTTTTCTCTCAAAAAGATCTAATCTTATTTCGTAGTATATTTAACGAAACCAATCTAAAAAATCGTTCTATTGCAATTGAACAATTTCTTTTGACCAAATTAAAATCTTTTGACAAAGACAATCTACAGTTAGCCATTTCATACATCCACTTAAAGGAAGGAATTGTTTCAGTCAAAGAAGTACTAAGACATACACAATGTAGTGAACGGAAAATGTATAAATTATTTATGGATCATTTTGGGATCACGCCAAGGTGGTATATTCGGATTTTAAGAATAAGAAAAGCCATCCAATTATTAACTTATAATCCGCTTTTATCATTGACTGAAATAGCTTATCAATGTGGATATTCAGATCAAAGTCATTTCATCAAAGAAACAAAATCAATGTGTAATGTTTTGCCCAAAACATTAAAAAACAATTTAATCGCTATTGACAACAAGGTCATAATAGGCTGAGAATAAAAGATGCAGGTTTTTTACAATTTTAGTTCTGTATTCTAACTTAAATTTGCTTTGAAAAAATATTTTTTTTTAAGTTAAATCAGTAAACATAGTAGAATACAATGAAAAAGATAAGTTTTATATTATTTGCAGTTTTCATCTTCAGCTTCAAAAGTTCAGGTCAATATGAATTTGATGCTTTTAACTCAATGCGAGAAGGTTATTTTGTAATGGAATTTCTTTCTAAATGTGAATCAAATATTTTGAAAGAAGATGACTGGTCAACTCTTCTTAAAACCCTTAAAACTGATGGCTTATATCCAAGTAATAAAAAGAAGCAAATAGAGATAGCAAATAATAAAGTAAGTAAAATTTCTAATAGTCATTTCTTTATAAACATTGATTCAACAGAAAATCTTATTATTGAAGATTTTTCATCAAAGCTTGGATTAATCGAACGATGGAAGGAAATAGATTCAAACATTGGTAAGTATTCAGGAATTCAAAATAGAGCTAAAGGGAAATATTATTTAAAGCTAGAAGGTTCTCAGAAGATTAATGTAAATGCAACTTTTAGGACTGATAAATACATAATAAGTGTTAAGCAACAACTATCTTTTTCTAACAACAAAATTGATAATTGGACAACTGCAGAAATTGACGAATACCTTTCCGCTATAAATAAAATAAACAATCGTTTAAGTTTATTGGAAAAATACCTGATAGCTCCAAAAGATCAAATGTATAAATCCTTAGATGGAAGATTACTAACCCAAGAAGAAAGGCTTTTTGGTTTTTTTACATTTTGGTCTGAGGTTGAATACAACTTCGCTTTTTTTGACCAAGTACCAGACCTCGATTGGAAACAAGTTCTAATTGATTACATTCCAATTATCTCAGTTGATCAAACGAATTTAGAATACTATCAAACACTTGCAAAAGTTTGCGCTTTATTGAATGATGGACATACAAATATTTATTTCCCCGATCAATTAACGGAGAACTTAATTAACCCGCCATTAAAATTCACAGAAATAGGCAATCAGATATTTTTAACCAACTTTGATAAGAGCTTGGACCCAAGACTAGCATTGGGGCTTGAGTTAATTTCTATTGATGATTTAAAGGTATCAGACTATCTACATGAAAACATTCTCCCGTATATCTCTTCATCGACAGATCACATCAAAAGAAAACAAAGCATCTCAAAAATGCTTGAGGGTCAGAAAGATTCAAAAATAAAATTAGGTTTTAAGAATTCAGACAAAAAGCAATTATCAATCGATATTGTGAGAGCATATGTTTCTAATGAAAACTGGATTAGAAAAGCATCAGAATGGAATTTAGTTAGTTTTCAAAAAAAAGATAACACTGGCATTATCGAAATAAATTCTTTTGGAAGAAATAGTGTTGTTGAATTATTTGAGCAATATATTGATAGCATAAAAGGAGCACAAAATCTAATAATCGATCTCCGAAATAATGGTGGTGGTAATTCATCAAATGGTTATGAGATTTTAAAATACTTTACAAAGGAACCCATCATCACTTCGAAATGGAGCACCCGCGAACATAAGGCTTCATATAAAGCCTGGGGAAAATATATTGATAACAGTTCTGAAGAATTAAATGAATGGGCCAGTATGTCAAAAAAAACTTATCAGGGTGATTATTGGTACGAATCTCCTCCTGATACATTGTTAAGCAATCATACTACTATTTTTGATATCCCTGTTATAGTGCTAATAGGCAATAATACAGCTTCAGCTGCAGAAGATTTTTTGGTAGCTGCAGAGAGTATTCCATCCTTCAAAACGGTTGGGGATTATACTTACGGAAGCACAGGGCAACCTTTAATAATGAATTTACCGGGAGGAGGATCTGCTAGAATTTGTACAAAGAGAGACATGTATCCCAACGGGAAAGAGTTTGTAGGATATGGTATTAAACCTGATTTTATTGTAAAAGAAACTTTAGAAGATATATTATCAGGTCGAGATTCAGTTTTAGAATATGCGATTAAAATACTTAATAAAGCAAAGTGATTTTGTCAATAATAAATTACGGAAAGTTGAGTGAAAATTACATGGATTTTGAATACTCCCTTTCGAGTTTTTCTTGCAAAGAATGTCATTCATATTTACGTTGATAGACAATTTTATTTTGTCCAACCAACCTTTTTTTTCCATTTTTCAAAACCCTCTTTCCTTTTTTCAAAATCTATTGGTGGTGATTGATTTTCATTTTCTGCTTGTCTTCTTATGATTTCTGTCTGTTCTTCAAGTGTGTTGAGTCCTACAGATTTTCTTCTTTCATTCACCTTGCTTAAATCATCAAATATTTTTGGACTTAGTTCTCCATTTTCGTCCCAATCAAATTGAGTTCCATATTGTTGCGGACTCCCTTCAAACGAAGCTATTCGATCAGTCAGATAAGCTAAGTTTTTTGGGTTTACTTTATTTTCACTTATTGCATTCTCTAATAGCTTCAAACACTTTTTCATAAAGAATGGCTTTCCGATTGCATGCTGTATAACTAACCAAGCTGCATCACTCGCTTCTTCACCTACCTTGCCAATTGTTGGGTAACCAATGGCATCAATTATTTCATTTAATACCTCAGCATTTCTGTTATGTAAGGCTTCCATTTCTTCGTTGTACCCTTCTCCAAGTTCTCCCTTTTGAACTAGCTTATCCCGCAGTTCTAAATCCGCATTTCTCAATTCAATTATTTTTTCAGCAATGCTTTTGTAATCCATCCTATTGATTGTGTTTTGATTCATCTTTTTTATAAAAATATCGAATAGGCCCATAAATCTTATTCTATTTTAACCTCTTAGATCAATTCCTAAATTTAAGTAAAGTATTCATAAAACTTAGAATGCTAATTTAATAAAACATCAAACACAAGCCATGCAAATTTACAATTGCCCACAAGAAACTGCTCTAATAATAATTTATCATATTTACGTCAAAAGTGAAATACATGACTCTTGTACTCTGTAAAAAGATGTACTTTACCTATCTAAAAAAATAGTTTTAGTGTATATGACTGGGATGAGTCTACAATTACCTAAAAATATACAACTCATTAAAAAACCAAACCAGCAAATGAAAAAATATACCCTATCATTTTTACTAATATTCTTTGCCTCTACTTTTATTGTAGCTCAGATTTCAGAGTATAACTTTGACAACAATATAACGGATCAAACAAGTCTTGAAGAAGCTACTTATTTGATAAATGGTTTATCTAGTCCAGATGCTCCTACTTATTTAAATGATCCTAGTGTCATTCAAATTTCATTAGATCCAACACAAGGTTTAGAGTTTCCAACCTCCTTGATTAATGCGGTTGATTTTAGCCAAAGCTTAGAGATCGGATTTACTTTTACAATAACTGATATTGGAGAAGGTCCGGGGATTAAAGATCTATGGAATTGCCAAGTTCAAGCAAATGAACCAGGTTTTACGATCTATATCCGGCACGATGAATTCAGCAATGAAGATGACTTTGACATAATCTTTTCGTATGCTGATGGTGGATTTAATCAAGGCGTACCTGATCATCCCGGTCATGATCAAATAACCATAGGATCTCATTTTGTAGGTGATGTCATTGATGTAAGACTGATATTGGATTTTGAAAATCGAACTTGGACTTCCATTGTAAATGGAAACTACAATAGCCTGACAATTAATGATTATTATGATTGGGATCTACTACTACAGAGTTTACAAAATAATGATTGGAATTTTGGCTGGCACAATGGACAAGAAGATGACGTCATCTTTGATCCGAATACTTGGACATCTTCCTTATCTCTGGACGAATTGACTTTCTATTCGCCTAGACAAGCTGGAGATACAGATATTATTATCACAGCATTACAAGCAATGACCGCACATGTTGATGGTAGCAATACCCTAACATTGGATCAAAGAAACGCTTACCTCAATGAATTATATTTAAATTACTTCAACAATCACAACTTAGTTTCAACGGAAGTATTTGAATATCTCAATGCTTACGAAGCTAATTATCCTCCTGTTTATCTTGATCGAAATCAAGTATTGATCACAAACTTATTACCTGAATCACAATTACTTATTTTTTTACAACAGTCCATTTTTGACCATGAGTATATTCTTGATCATGTGAATGACTTAGTTGGAGTAGTTTATGAGTTTTCAGAAGTCTTTCCAGGACCAGTTGCCGCTACTGCTGTTCGAGTGGATGATGCCACCGTAGAGATAAACGGCACGCATACCTATGATCCCGCAGCAAGAGTAGTTTCAGATTTAGATGACGCGAAAAGACCAACTGGTTATTATGCAGCGCCTGGTGAAATCATTACCATAGAAATACCAAATTCGCTAGTAGATCAAGGCTTATCCGTAACAATCGGAGCTCATGATAAAGATCATAGCTCTCTAACGGTAACGAATAGATTCAATCGCATTTCGAAAACATACAATTTATCGACGGCCTCGACTGATATT
>CAKZTD010000018.1 GCA_937921595.1 uncultured Saprospiraceae bacterium | reverse complement strand
ACCTTAATCCTTTTCGTTATGCTATGTTCTTCAATAGCGAAAAATCCACAAGCCGTAGATTTAGAAAGCGACCTGATTGCCTATTACTCTTTCAACGACTGTGATGCTCGTGACGAAAGCGGAAATGAATCTCATGGAACCATGTTTGGTAATGTCGGATGTTGGTGTGGGATAGAAGACGAAGGATTGCTTTTTGATGGCGTCGATGATTATGTAGAATTCAGTGGGATCGTCAATCGCTATTTTTCAACCTCAGATTTTACCGTCAGTTTTTATTATAAAGCCAATCAATATTCTGTTTTAAAACAAAGCCTACTTTCCAAACGAAATAACTGTGAAGATTATAATACCCTCGATTTTCGATTAGACCAAAACCTCAAAAAGGTCGAAATGAATATCAGTGAAACACCGATCAAAAATTACGGAGACGTTTCACCTGCAACCGGAGGAGAAGGCTGGAAACACGTAGTGCTCACTCGCAAAGGAACGCGAGCCTATACCTATATCAATGGCATTCCAATGAAAGAAGGATTTAGATGTAGTGGAATAGATTTGTCGAATGATGCCTTGCTTTCTTTTTCAAATAGTCCTTGTGTCGAAACCGGAAGGATCGTTCGTTTCAAAGGAATATTAGACGAACTCAAAGTCTACGCCAGAGCATTGACTGATGAAGAAGTTTTTGAACTGTATGGAATGAATCCAGTGGAGAAAGCACTACAAGATTGTGCGACTTAGGGAAGTGGACAGGTTTTCAAGTTAATAAGTTATCAAGACTTGTTCGTTTGATAACTTATTAACTTGTTTGCCTGACAATTTGTTTTACACCTTAAACTTCCGACAAAATTCTTTATAAAAATCCTCAAAACGACGTGCTCCTTCAGCGGATTCCATAATTGATTTGTAGAAAGATGGATGGGTAAATATCTTAAGATCAGGAAGAGAATGTTTAAACATTTTTAATCCTCCTTTCTTCATCGCTGTCTCTGCAACTTCATTGGATTTTCTCTGATTCCGGCGGTTGATAAAACCATAGTGACGGAATTCATCCCCCATGTCTTGCTTATCATTATTTGTCTCTTCCAAAATTTCCGCAAAATCCTGACTAGACAAAACATCGACCTCGTTACCAACTATAGGTACCAGGACAGAATCACAGTTATAAAGCAACATCACCGTCGCTGTATCTTTCTTCTTGTCCGTCATCCGAGGAATGTCAATAAAAATGATGTCATAATCACTACCAAATCGCTTTAAAAAAGTTTGTACTTTTCTCGGCGTCAACTCTTCCACCTCAATAGCAGGATCTCCTTCATAGAGCTCACGCTCACGCTCGTACATATCTGTTACACTACCTTGACTATCACAATCAATAATTAGTATTTTTTTGTCTTTATGTCTGGCTAAAGCAACGGCTAACATAATGCTAACACATGATTTACCTACGCCACCTTTACTGTTGGCTACACTGATAACTCTGGTATTTTTACCCATAATGATATAAATTTGATTTTGATTGCAATTTAAAAAAGTTTTTATCGAAAAAAATGACTTTTTCCCTATAAAACAGATTTAACGTAAGAAATTATGATTTGATTTCAATTCCAACTTACAAAACAAAATTTTCAATTCCTATAGCCAAATTGTTTACCTTTGCGCCACAAATAAGCGACTTAAAGAGTTATGTAGATAGAATCTCTCTTTTTTAACCCTATAAGTCAATCAAAAAATATCCAAATCATTTAATAAATCAAAATTTTCGATCATGTTTGGAAATATGGAAGAAATGCAAAAGCAAATGCAGGTTAAGTTAGCTGCTATAGAAGTAGAAGGTGAAGCTGGTGATGGAGCCGTTAAGGTAACCGCTAATGCAACCAGACAAATACTTAACATTGCTATCAACAAAGAAATGTTGGATTGGGATGACAAAGAAGAAGTGGAAGATTTAGTAATGGTGGCGGTAAATAGAGCACTTGACCTAGCGGTAGAAAAAGAGGCGGCAGAAACCCAAAATATGCTTAAAGATATGTTGCCACCTGGCATGGATGGATTATCTGGGCTTTTTGGTTAAAATATTGTAGATATTATTTCGTTTAGATTAGGTGTATACAAAGTTAAATTTTACGATGAGAGGTTACATTTTTATTTTTTGCTTTATTGCTGCTGCTTTTAGTCTTTCTGGTCAAACGACAGATGGCTTATTTGCTTATTATAGTTTCAATGATTCAACAGCAGTTGATCAAACAGGTAGCGGTTCTTTGGGTGTTATTACAGGAAATCCTAGTTCTGTCTGTGGTGTTGATGGCTTAGCACTTAGACTAGATGGAGATACTGATCCTGATTCTACAGATCAAGTTATTTTTATAGGAATCATTTCTACTTTTTTTGAAAATGATGATTTCTCTTTCGGTTTTTTTATGAATCCAGTGAATACAGGAGGAACACAAACGATTTTTTCCAAAAGAGAAGCTTGTGATGATGAAAATGCTTTTGCTATTCGATATAATGCTGCTCCAAACACTATTACCGTTGAATTAAGCGAAAATGCAACAAAGAAAGTTTCTTTAACAGCAACTCTTGATTTCAATAAATGTTGGCAACATGTGGGGATTACTCGTGATGGAGGTACTGTTCGATTATATGTCAACGGTGTTTTAGAAGAAACAGGAACCACCCTTTCAAGAATTGATATTTCTAGTGGTGGAGCTTTAAATTTAGGGGCAGGTCAGTGTGTAGGAGTGACGGATAACCCTTACGGAGGTGTTATTGACGAGGTCAGAATATATGATCGGTCTTTGTCTGCAAAAGAAGTAAAAGGTTTATATGAACCACTTATTCCAGATAATATTATTACGGCTGATGCTACCTTATTTCTTGGGAATGAACTTCAAATAGAAATGGGTAAAACTTGTGCGGATACTTTCTTTTGGACACCGCAAACTGGGGTCATGGATACTTTTGATTACGAACCAATATTAAGTCCAGAAGAGACAACGACCTATACCATTTCTTTTATAGATGATGTTTTAGCTTGTAATACTTTCGATACTATTAAGGTTACAGTGATTGATCCTGCTGATCTAGATTGTCGAAAAGTCTTCCTTCCCAATGCTTTTACGCCTAATGGAGATGGACTTAATGATACATATGGTATTTCGAACCCTTATGCAGTAACGCAACTAGTTTCCTTTGAAATATTTGACAGATGGGGAGGTCGTGTATTTATGACTGAAAATCCAATGGATCGATGGGATGGCAGCTTCAAAGGACAGCTGATGAACCCAGGCGTTTTACTTTACAAAGTAATCTTTGAATGCGATGGAGAAGAGATTGTAAATGTTGGTAGTTTGTCTATAATTAGGTGATTTTTTGTATTTTGTCTATAGATTGTTACAAGATGATACTTTTTTATAAAAGTGACGTCCTAAGTATAAGTAGGTAAGTTTAGAACTATATTTACTGCCCCCTGAAAAATGATAGTTTCTCAGAGTCTGATAATGAAAGCCTTTTCAAAATGAAGATTATTCAATTCTTTTTTGTGGTGACTTTATGTACAACATTTAGTTGTTCTGATCCTAAAGCCGAAACGGAGGTTCCAACTGCTGCTGCTGCAGTAACGGAAGCACTGACCCAACCCATTGCTGAAAAAGTAGAAGCTGTTGCTGAGAAGCTAAAAACGGAAGAAGTAGAGTCAATAGTTAAAGAAGTCGCTAAAGTGGAAGAAGTAAAGGAAACAAAGGAGGAGGCTTCCAAGGTAGAAAAAAAATCAGCAGCTTATCTCAAAGCTTCAGAGGAACGAAGAAAAAAAAGACAAGCAGCCAGAGAAGAAAAAAGAAGAAAGGAAGCAGCTAAGAAAGATTTATTAATCAAAACTACATCAAAGACTGAATCTAGTACTACTGTAGTAAAAGTCAAGGAAGAAGAAGTTGATGAACTAAAACATACTGCTTTTGGAACACCTAAGGTCAAATTTAAAGAAACGGAATTTGATTTCGGAGTCATCAAGCAAGGCGAAAAAATTCAACATAATTTTGTTTTCGAAAATACAGGAAGTGGTGATTTGGAAATTATTAATGTAGATGTAACCTGTGGTTGCACAACGCCATCTTTTCCATTTATTCCAATTGCTCCTGGTGAAAAAGGGACCATCGGCGTCTCTTACAATAGTACAGGTAAACTAGGAAATCAAAGACCTATGATTACAATTGTCACTAATGCAAAACCACATACTTATAAGATATATTTAAAAGGAGTTGTAGATGCCGAACGTGCGAAACCTAAGGATGCAGAAGTTGAAAACTAATAAACTTTCCTCCTTGTTTGCAATACAACTTTGAACTAATATTCTGTCCATAGCGAGGGTACACTATCTTATTAAAGTAGTAAAACTCGAACCTCTCTTTCTCATCGCTGTTTATATTTCATATATCAAAAAATCCAACAACACTTTGTACTGGTTTTATAAGGGAAAAGACTGAAAATTTCAAAATTCTCTAGTATTTGATATAAGAAACCATCATTTTTATATTTCAAATGCTAATTTTGGAACAGAATCATGTACATAGTAGTAAAATAAGGGGCTTAATCAGAATAACCCCAAATAAGTTCTATATAAATGGCTGAAAAATACATACATAGCTTACTCAAAGAAAGCGATGATCACTTTTTGAAAAGAGATTTACAGGATGCAATGAAGTTTGCTGAAAAAGCTTTAGAATTATCTAAAGACAGTACTTATGTAAAAGGAATTATCGCATCTAATTTATTATTAGGCAAAATATATACAACTTCTGGACGATTCCATGCAGAACAAAATCATTTTCCAACCGCACTCAATTTCATAAAACAAGCAGATTCTAAAAATCAAGGTCCTCATCAAAATGGAAATAGTATTGAGATATATCTGGCTTATGGCGATGTTTTTCAAAGCCTTTCAGAATATGATAAAGCAGTAGATTTTTATAACAATGCATTGGATTACGGGAGATCAGAAGAAAAGAAAGAAGGGATCATCAAATCTCTTTGTGCTTTGAGTCATCATTTTATTGTACAAAAAGAACTCAATAAATCTTTTGATTGTGCGAATGAAGCATTAAATCTAATTGATGACCAAACTCCCGATACGATTAAAGCCGGAGTGTATAATCAGCTTTGTCAGGTTTATATTAAAAAACAGGAATACACTAGCGTTTTGAAATATGGCTTGGAGGCATTGAATTTAAGTAGAAAAATAGGGGAGGTTGAAAAAGAACTAACAGCGCTAAATAATATTGCAGTTTATTACGGTGTTCAAGCGGATTACAAAACGGCAATGGAGTATTTTTTAGATGCACTTGAAAAAAGTAAGTCCATAAACTTCAGACAAAACACTAGTCAGAGCCTCATTAATATTGCAACGATTTATGCTTCTCTTTATAATTATCGAGAAGCAATTAATAGATACCAAACGGTTCAGAAAGAATACGATGATGTAATAGATGACTACACCCGAGTCATCGTTTGGAATAATCTGGGGAATATTTATTACCATTCCGATGCTTCAGAAAAAGCGATCAATAGTTTTGAAAAAGCTTACCAACTCGCAGTTAAAATTAACTATCGCGAAATGATCGCTCATACCCTTGCCCAAAAAGGTCGAGCCAATGCAGCACTCAATAATTTTACCCTTGCACTTGAAAATGCTGAAGAAGCGAAAGAACTAATTGCAGAGCTTGGTGAGATCAATGGAAAACAAATTAATTTGATCAACTTTGGAAATATTTTTTATCATAAAAAAGATTTTGACCAAGCCATCCGATTGACCAGTCAGGGAATCGTGACCGCAAAGCGAATGAATGATAAAGAAAATGAAATCAGAGGTTATCAAATATTAGCTAAAATATATCAGGAGTTAAAAGATTTTGAAAAGGCGCTTGATTATCAATTAGTATATTCCAAAGCACAAGAAGGTTTTGCTAAAGAGCAGAGAAGCAGACAGGTACTTGATATGGAGATTCAATTTGCTATTCGCCAAAAGCAAAAAGAAATTGAACAACTAACCAAAGATAATGAGTATCAGGCTTTACTATTAGAACAGAGTGATCGGATCGCCAATCAAAATGTTCAACTGCTTCAAGTCAACGAAGAATTGAGGCAATTTGCCTATGTTGCTTCTCATGATTTAAAAGAGCCTTTAAGAATGATTGGTAGCTATACGCAACTGATCAATCGTAGACTCAAACAACATGTAGATGAGGATACAGAATCCTTTTTTGGTTTTGTAAGTGAAGGAGTTATTCGAATGAATAACCTTTTAGATGCCTTATTGAAGTATGCGACCATTGGTAAAAATGAATTGGAAATAGAACCTGTAGATCTTAATGATATTTTAGATCTTAGCAAGATTAATCTTCAGGTGAGTATTGAAGAGACACAAACCAAAGTTATTGCTAAAAAATCATTGCCCGTTGTACAATCTGTTCAATCTTTGTTGATACAGTTGTTTCAAAATCTGATTAGTAATGCAATCAAATTTAGGAAAAAAGATACAAGTCCAGAGATACACGTTTTTTCAAAAGAAGAAGAAGATTGTCATCGGATTTATATTCAAGACAATGGGATAGGAATTAATCCTGAGTTCCAGGAAAGAATTTTTATCATCTTCCAAAGACTACATACTCGTTCGCAATATGAAGGAACCGGGATCGGTTTAGCCGTTTGCCTCAAAATTGTTCAGAGGCTTGGTGGTGTGATTAGCGTAAATTCCCAAATCGGAGAAGGAGCAACGTTCAGCTTTACTATTCCCAAAAAATAAATCAGGTAGTCAAGAACATAATCTCAACTACCTGATTTATTTAATTCCTCACTCCTCACCTCTGAATCTACTAGTGCATCAACGTAACATCTCCTCGATACAATAGAACGATTCCATCAGTGAATTCCACTTCTATAATATAAACAAAGACCGCAGGATTCATCACTTTACCTTTGAAAAATCCATTCCATCCATCAGTAGTATTATCTCCAGGAAGAATGTCTATTCCTTCATAAACCTGCTCACCCCATCGATCAAAGACTTTCATAAAGCTGATATTCTCTACTCCAGCTCCAGTATATACTTGGAAGATATCATTGAATCCATCACCATCTGGTGTGAAAATATTCGGAATGTATACATTTCTATTTTTATCAACTTCAACTAAGATGTCATCTGTACCGACACAGCCATTCGCGTCAGTGACCATCAAATTATATGCTATGGTTTCCAAAGGCATAACCGATACTTCTGTACAAGCAGAATCAATGCAAGTCAATGCGGTCAATGGTGACCAGACAATAGAATCTGCACCCGCAGGTGCATTTATAATAGCATCGATTTCTATACTATCTCCCAACTCTATTTCTATATCATCCCCAAGATCTACCTGAACAGGTAGAGGTTGATTGATCGTAATAGTTGTATCGGTACTACACCCAAAATTAGGAGTCGCATCAAAAATGCTAATGGTATAAGTTCCTGCTAAAACAGGTACGCTTCCATTTAGAGCTTGAGTAATGGGGCCACTTTCAACTTGAAAACTAAAAGGAGCATTGTTTCCACCTGTTCCTCCGTATACGGTATCAAGAGAGATGAATGTTTGAAAACCAAAACAAGCTGGTGGTACAATTGTATCTAATACAAATACAATTGGTGGTGGCTCATTTAGTGTATCAGATACAATTCCATTACAACCCATTTCATCAGTTACCGTTATAGTATATATACCTACTGCTAAATTATTTCCAACAGAAGTAGTTGATACATTATCTGTCCAAGCATAAGTTGCATTTCCTGCATTTCCTCCTGACCAACTCACTTCAATAGATCCATTAGCAGAACCATTACAATTTACATCTTCACTATTCGCAATCGCAGGAATAAGCGGCATTGGTTCTGGAATCTCCACATTATATTGATGAGTACATCCATTAGCATCTGTTAAGATACCAGAATAATTACCAGCAGCTTGATCAGTAATCGTTGGACCATTTACATTTGGATTAGTCCATTGAAAAGTGTACCCTGGAGTTCCTCCTTCTGCTATTGCTGTTACGGCTCCGTCTATAGCTCCAAAGCAACTAGCTGGTGTAATATCTGTAGCGACAAGGTCTAACTCTAAAGTATCTGGAGCACCAATTATTACCGTATCTAAAACAGAACATACTCCATCATTAACTTCTATAATATTAGGCCCTTGGCACAACTGCATGGCCATACTTTGTATGACATCCGATTCCATTTCACCAGAAGGCCAGTTGTAATCATAAAGCCCAGTCCCGACAGTACCACCAGATGCAATCGCAATCGCTGTACCATCGCAAGGAATTCCATCATTACAACTCACGGGAGTTGGATTAACAAATTGAACGTCAATAGGCGTTGGGTTATCAACCGTGATACTTGCAACAACTTCATCTCCACAAGACCCCGAATC
>CAKZTD010000017.1 GCA_937921595.1 uncultured Saprospiraceae bacterium | reverse complement strand
ATAGCTATTACTTTGAGGGTGAACCAAATTTCAAATCAACTCTTAACTTTCCATTAGCGAGGATCAATGCTTCTATTCGATCATCTACCAAATAGATGTCTTGTACTTCAATGGATTCGATCTCTCCATTGATGAGTACGTTTTTAGAAAATTCATAATCTTGTAACTGCTTTTCGAGTAGACTTTTAGCTTTTATTAGGTTTTCATTTAATGGAAATTGTAATGCTTTTTCGAATAGATTTTCTATTCCTTTTTGAAAAAGCCAGCCAATACTTTTCATAAAAATGTTCTTTGTTTTCAACTCATATTCCAAATCTTCAACTTCAATTTTATTGGTATTTTTATTATAAACTGGTTTTCCAATCATATTGATGCTACCATTATAACTCCCCTTTAGCTGAACATTGACGATTAGTTTATCCGCTTGGCTAGAAATGTCAAGATCATCAAGCACAACAGATCGGCTTCCTAAATC
Organism: uncultured Saprospiraceae bacterium; assembly: GCA_937921595.1. Taxonomy (GTDB): domain Bacteria; phylum Bacteroidota; class Bacteroidia; order Chitinophagales; family Saprospiraceae; genus JAHDHW01. The sequence continues at coordinate 36,727 of CAKZTD010000017.1, read as the reverse complement.
GTAAGATTTACCAATAAGATATTTTTTGGCTAAACGTTGAACTTCCAATAATGAAATGGCTGATCCAACTTGCACTTTAAAATGATCGTTTTCTGTTTCTTCAAATAGGAAAGGTGGTAATCCTACGGCATGCTCAGCATCTGGTTTATCTCCAAAGAAAGCATTTGTTTTTGCAGTGATGTAAATTTTACTACTGATGTTCGAACCATCAAATTGAAAAGGAGCAATAGATAAAACTTCAGGAATTATCTTCACCCAAAGGTCAAGATCTTTGGAAACATGGATGGGTTGCTGGAGAAGATTCCAAGCATTTTCGGTATGATTTCGTAAATTAAAAGTCTGAGCTAATTGTTGATCAATCGATTTGCTAATAAAATCTTTACTTCGTTCTAAAATCTTATTGGCCACAAACTTTATCGGAATGTCAAAAAGCGCTAGTTTAATTTTTGGCTTTTCCAACCATTGAAAATCGACAACCTCAGTTTCGGTTTTTAAAGACCAATCTTCACCGATTTCATACTTCGAAGAAAAAATTAGCGCAATGGCTCCATCTGCTTCTACCTGGGTCAGACCAATATCTTTTTTTACAAAAATGACCAAAGGGACTCGATAATTAAAAGTCTGGCTATCGATCGTTACTGAAATCGGTTCTCTTTTTTCAGCCTTAAGCATTAGCCCATCGTCATCCATCTTAGTATCTTCATAAACAACACCTTGGATCAATTGATTGATACTCGAGTCAATATCCTGCTTGTTCAACTCAATCGGAAGATAAATAAGGGATGCTTCTTGTTCTTTCATGTCTATATATCGCTCTGTCGCTTGTATTTGTTTATTCGAAAAGTGGTCAAAGCTAAGGAAAAGTAGGTTCTGTGCTTTGGGAAAGGTGTTATTTCTCTATCCTTTTTCATTTATTTGATAAAAAACTAAAAAAACACACTTTTTTTCACCTCATTTTAGGCTTTTAGAGGTATAAAAAATATTATTTTATTCACAAAAAATTGAAATGATTGAAGCACTTATAAATAATAATTACTATTAATCAGTTAATTACAATAACGTTTTTTTATTATATTAAAAATATATCTACCTCTTATGCTTCCAAATGTATTTTTTATAAGTGGAATATATACCGATACTTGTAGTGTGGAAGGAAGGAAACGTGTAGAACGACACTAGCTGATTAAAAAGATATCAGCTTCATTATTTTGGATATGTTCATGGGATTATAATTTGTTGTAGGGTTTGTAATATCCTAAAATTTAGGATATTACATCTCCTCTCTTTCAGCAAAGAAAATGCCACATTATAAAATATACTAATACAACATTTCGTTTGTAAAGTATATCCAAAATAATCGCCAGTAAGCTGGCCACAAACTCGGATATGTTCATGGGATTATAATTTGTTATCGATCGTCGTATTATCTACTTATAGTGATAATACGACTTTCTTTTTTTATGGCCTTTCTTATAAACCTACCTCCTCAAGCATAAATAGGTGACAATCAGTATATTATTGAATATTCTTAGCATGATAATTGATCTATTTCATCCAAATAGATACCAATTATGCATAGGTTCTCATTCCTTTTAATTTTCATTCTTACTATCTCTCCTATTCTTGCTTTTTCATCTGATGATGCAAGAAAAGACAGTCTAATTCTGGAGGCTCCTCAAAACTTTCCAGATTCCTCTGTTTATTCGGCTAGCAGAAATAAGGTGAAACGATATTGGGATGAAGGGAATAAAGAGAAAACCATAAAACAACTAAATGAGATAATAGCTTATGCGACTTCCAAAGGTGATACTTCCAAAAAAGCTAAGCTCTTAAAGAAAAAGGGAATTATTCTGGATGACTTCAGCTTTTATGATGAAGCGATCGAAGCAGCACAAGAATCAGAAAAACTATTCTCTACTTTAAAAGACACCGCCGGACTTGCAGGTGCTTATAATTGTTACGGCCTGGTGCATTGGCATACCGGTAAGATTGAAGAATCATTTAAAGCTTTTCTGACCGCAGAAAAATATTATGAGATAGGTGGCGACTATAAAAACAAGGCGATGGCTATCTCAAATATCGCAATCCTCTATTATGAACAAGCAGATTATGATAAAACATTAAAGTATTTTTTAGAATATCTGGATGTTGTAAAAATGGATAATGACAAAGAAGAGATTGCAAGGATTCAAGGCAACATCGGAGTTGTTTATAAAAAATTAAATCAGTTCGATAAAGCAATTGAGTATTACAACAAGTCAAAAGATTATTATAAAGAAAGCAACAATATAAAATCATTGATCTCCACTTATAGCAATATTGCATCGATGTATTTGAATACTGAAGACTTTGATCTTGCTAGAGAAAATTTGAATGAAGCCATCAAATTAATTTCTGATGACACTAGCCCAAGGATTCTGAATAATTTATTTTCTAACTTTGGAAATCTGGAATCAGCAATAGGTAATTATTCAAAAGCAATTCATTATTACAACATTACTTTTGACCTAGAAAGTGTAAAAAATTCTTACCAAAATTTAAGATCTCTCCACGATAATTTAGCTGACACTTATTCTAAAATGGGCAAACATGAAAAGGCTTATACACACCTTTCGAAATCATATGCTTATAGTGATTCGATTTCTCAGAAATCAAAAACAAGTGAATTAGCTAAGATGGAGGTTAAATTTGAAACCCATTCCAAAGAATTGGAAATAGAGAAACAGCGAAACGATATACTCCAACAAGACAAAAAAGTATTCCGGATGGGATTGGCCATCATGCTTTTATCCTTATTGGTGCTGAGTAGTTTGCTTTGGCTTTTTGTTTCTAAAAACAAAAGTGCTCAAAAAGAAAAGAAACTATTAGAGATTCAAAATCAAAAAATTGAACAAAAAAATAAAGAGCTTGCTATTTATAATGTTGAACTAGAATCATTCGCAGCAATCTCTTCTCATGACTTAAAAGAACCACTTAGAAATATTGGAAGTTTTAGTTCATTATTAGAACGCAAATACGGCGATCAATTAGGAACCGATGCAAAAGATTATTTTACTTTTATAAAAAAAGGAGTCAAACAGATGAATGCCTTAATTTCGGATTTAGTGATCTACTCAGAGATTCGTCAAAAGGACAATCTGAATCACATTATAAATACTGCTCAATTAGTAAAATCTGTAGTTTCAAATCTTCAATCAAATACCAAAGAAAAAAATATTCAAATAGAAATTGAAGACCTATCTTATATTACCGCTAATAGTTTTAAAATTCAAAAGGTATTTGAAAACCTCATTTCAAATGCGATTAAATATGCTCCAGATTCAAATGGCAAGATTACTATTTTTAGTGAAAAAACAGAGCTAGAAACCATCTTCGGAGTAAGAGACAATGGCATTGGCATCGAAGCACAATACCATGATCAAATCTTTTCCTTATTCAAAAGACTACACAATCGAAATACGTATGAAGGTTCAGGAGTTGGATTAGCACTTTGTAAAAAAATCATTGAAGAACAATACAAAGGAAGAATCTGGCTCGAATCTACTTTAGGACAAGGCAGTACTTTCTATTTTTCATTTCCCAAGAAGGTAAATACATCTACACCTGATAAATTATTGGTTGCAGTCAATCAAAATTAACAGTAACAAATTCCCTTTGTAAGTATTTAGAGTTTCTCTATCTTGTGTTTATAACAAAACATGAGAAATAATGACAAACCTATCTTTTAAGAGGCTATTTTTAAAAATAAGCTTTCTCTTTTTAATGAGTATATTATTGATTCCAAATGCGGAAGCTCAACGGAAGAAGAAAAAGAATAAAAATAGTGGCACCACTCCCCTTTCCAATTCACAGAAAGTCGATGAAAAATTATTTAATTCTCTAGAATGGAGAAACGTCGGTCCTTTCAGAGGAGGTCGTTCCTGCGCTGTAACAGGAGTACCTGGAAAACCTAATTTATATTATTTCGGAAGTACTGGAGGAGGAGTCTGGAAAACGACGGACGGCGGAAGAAACTGGGAAAATATTTCTGATGGTTTCTTTGGTGGATCGGTCGGATCAATTGCCGTAAGCGAATCCGATCCGAATGTCATCTATGTCGGTGGTGGAGAAGTTACAGTCAGAGGAAACGTTTCTTCAGGTTACGGAATTTGGAAAACTGAAGATGCTGGTAAAACCTGGACCTCCATGGGACTTACCGATTCAAGACATATTTCCAGAATCAGAATCCATCCAAAAGATCACAATATCGTTTTTGCGTCAAGCATGGGAAACCTTTATAAAGCCAATGAAGAACGTGGTATTTATAAAAGTATTGATGGTGGAAAAACTTGGAAAAAAACTTTATTTATCAATCAAGAAGTTGGTTTTGTAGACTTAGTCATGGACCCAAATAATACTCGGGTTATGTATTGCGCATCTTGGAGATTTAAAAGAACACCATATGATTTATCGAGTGGTGGTGATGATTCTAAAATTTTCAAAAGTACGGACAGCGGTGAAACCTGGGAAGACATTACTTATAATGAAGGTCTTCCAGAAGGTACTCGTGGCATTTCTGGAATTACGGTTTCTCCTGTAAATTCAGATCGGGTATGGGCCATTATAGAATCTGCCGAAGGTGGCGTCTTTCGCTCCGATGATGCAGGTATGACCTGGAAGAAAGTAAATGATGAAAGAAAACTTCGACAAAGAGCTTGGTACTATACGCGTATTTATGCGGATCCTCAAGACGTAGATGCAGTCTATGTGATGAATGTTCAATATCATAAATCTGTCGATGGTGGAAAAACGTTTAAATCATTAAGAACACCACATGGCGATCATCACGATCTTTGGATTGCTCCGGAAAATCCTGATCGAATCATTGTCGCTGATGATGGTGGTGCTCAGGTTACTTATGACAATGGAGCCACTTGGTCAACTTATCACAATCAAGCAACCGCTCAATTTTATCGAGTGACAACGGATAATCATTTTCCTTTTAGAATCTACGCTGCTCAACAAGATAATAGTACGGTAAGAATTAATAACAGAAGCAATGGCGGGTCAATTGGTGAAGATGATTGGGAATCTACAGCAGGTTGCGAATGCGGACATATCGCTATTGATCCATTAGATAATGACATCGTTTATGGCGGTTGCTACGATGGTTTATTAGAACGATTGGATCATAAAACTGGATTGAGAAGAGTGATCAGTGTATGGCCAGACAATCCTATGGGCCATGGTGCTGAAGGCATGCGTTACCGCTTTCAATGGAACTTCCCTATTTTCTTTTCTCCTCATAATCCAAAGAAACTTTACACGGCCAGCAACCATCTACATGTCTCTACCAACGAAGGACAATCTTGGGAAATTATCAGTCCTGACCTAACTAGAAACGATTCCTCAAAACTAGTTTCATCAGGAGGACCGATTACAAAAGACAATACTTCTGTAGAATATTATTGTACCATTTTCGCAGCGGTAGAATCTCCGAGAGTTAAAGATTTATTGTGGGTTGGATCTGATGATGGTTTGGTTCATGTAACAAGAGATGGTGGCAAAAACTGGGACAATGTTACACCACCAAACATGCCAGAATGGATCATGATAAATAGCATTGAAGCGGATCCTCATCATGATGGTGGAGCTTACCTTGCTTGCACGATGTACAAATCTGGAAATTTCCAACCATACCTTTATAAAACTAAAGATTATGGAAAGACCTGGGCAAAGATCACCAATGGAATTGATAAAGAACATTTTACGAGAGTTATAAGAGCTGATCCAAATAAGGAAGGTTTGCTTTATGCTGGAACAGAAACTGGCATGTACATTTCTTTTAATGATGGTGCAAACTGGCAGCCATTTCAAATCAACTTACCGATTGTTCCTATTACGGATTTGACCGTAAAAAACAATACATTAATTGCTGCAACTCAAGGAAGATCTATTTGGATGATTGATGATTTATCTGTTGTACATCAAGTAGAACGAGTCGCTAATTCTGAAATGTTTTTATACAATCCACCAGCCTCTTTTAGAATCCCTGGCTTTCAATCAAAAAATCCGAGGAATGCAGGAAAGAATCATTCGGGTGGTGTGACGGTTCATTATTATTTAAAAAATGATCCTGATACTGCAGAAGTTAAGTTAGCTTTTATGGAACCTAACGGAACAGTCATTAAGGAATTTTCAACGAAAGCCAAAAAGAAAAATGAAAAGCTAGAAGTTGAAGAAGGAGCAAATTCATTTACTTGGAATATGTCGTATCCTGATGCGAAAAGGTTTGAAGGAATGATCCTTTGGTGGGCTTCCCTTTCTGGGCCTCAAGCTGTTCCCGGCTCTTATAATGTTAGACTAAGTGTTGGTGACAAAGACCTAGAAAAGACTTTCAATATTTTAAAAGATCCACGAGCTAAAGTTTCGGATAAAGATCTTCAAGCACAGTTTGATTTCATCAAAGAGATTGGAGATAAATTAACGGAGTCTCATGAGGTAATCATCAACATTCGAGACATTAGAAAACAAATGGACAATTACACCGATCGACTTCCTGAAGAAGATGAGATGAAAGAACTTAGAGATGCTGCCTCGGCTATTGATTCAACTTTGACGATCGTAGAAAAAGCTTTGTATCAAACACAAAATCGTAGCGGTCAGGATCCATTGAATTTCCCAATCCGATTGACAAACAAATTGGCTTCCCTAAATTCAATGACTAGAAATGGAGACTACCCTCCTACTGATCAAGCGGTCGGTGTAAAGGATGAATTGATCCGAGATATAGATGTTCAACTTAAAGTTTATAATGATGTTTTGAAAAAGGATTTGCCAGCGTTTAATGCATTAGTTCGAGCGAAGTCGATTGATGCGATTATTTTGAAAGAAGAGAAAAACTAAATATCAACATCGATAAAAAGTAAAAAGTTATGTGGTTATGTTTTACTATAACCACATAACTTTTTTTAATGATTGACTATATGAGACTTTATGTCTTATTATTTTTTTAAGACAATCTGCTTCACTATTAATTCTCCATTAATATCAAATTTTAAAAAATATACTCCCTCTGGTTGTTGACTAATATCAACATCTAACTCCGCTCCCCCATCTGTTTCAAATAACTTTACTGCGATCACTTGCCCCTGGGCATTTAGAACTTCCATAGCCACCTGTCCGTTGAAGTCATCAGAAAACTGAACTGTACTTACCCCTTCACTTGGATTAGGAAATACCTCTATCGATAAACCATTTTCTCTCAACCGAGCTTGTACAATATCTGAATAGGTTTCTGATCCATTTAAATCAACTTGACGTAATCTATAGAAATAATCTTTTCCAGAAATTACATTATTATCAATAAAGTTATAAGCAGAAAGAGTTTCACTTTCCCCCTTGCCATCAAGCCATGAAATAGACTCAAATTCGGAATCATTTTCAGTACGTCTTTGAATATCAAATCCTTTATTTTCTGTTTCTGAACTTGTTGACCAAAACAAATTAATAGCATGATCTTTTTCCATAGGTAAAGCTCTCAAATTCACCAAATCGATAGGCAAAGGCAATGCTCCAAATAACTCATCGTCTGTCATCAAAGCAACACCAGGAGGTAAATCATAAGCCTCTACTTCATCACCTGTAACTGTATTCGATCCTTGATTTGCAGAAAACCCAAGACCTCTCCGAGCAAATACGTTCCAAATAATTCCACTAAAAGCGATACCACCTGGACTATTTGAATTAGCAGTTAAGATCGCATTTCTTGCATCGACAAATCCAGGATCACAAGTCTGAAGTTTCATCCCATCAATAACCAATTGGGCTGCATAATTATTCCCACCCATTCCATTATAAATATTTGAGTCATAACCAATGGCATTAATTAATGCCCAATTTAACTCCCAGATCATTGTACACCAAACAAAGCCAACACCGTGAGGAGCTGATACCGACCCAACATCCTCATAGGTATAATCATTGACCGCCATATCTGTAGTATAGGGTGCCGGTCGGATGCCATCGCCATCGGCTTCTTGATCATCTGCATAATTCCCAACGCCTCTAGAATCACCATGATTATCATTATCTTCAATTGTCATCCAAATTCCTAAAAAATCACTCCATCCTTCTCCCATATGTTCCCCATTATTGACACAACCTACTTCATCTGGTCCTCCAGTTAATCGAATCGAAATCCCATGTCCATATTCATGCGCAATGATTCCATTGTCTAAATCACTATCGATATTTGGATCAGATTGACTATTTGGTATCCAAAGATACATTTGCATTCTCGGGTTTTCACCGTCAACAGGAGTAAAGAAATTTGCATTATTAAACGCAGGACCATCTTGTCCTTCAGCATTGACATAATCGCCACCATCACCTCCATTTTCAAAATTATATTCCTGAAAGTTTCCTGATGCTTCATCGAATCCATACTGATACCAAACATCATGCATCAAATTATTCCAATAAAACAAATTAGTAATATATGGGTCAGGATCAAGTAGTGGATTCATTGTTAAATCTAAAGGAAAATCAAATTCAAGATCATCGCCTCCTTCTACTCTTGCCAAATCTCCACCTGTCGGTGTATTGTTAAAATCTTGATCATTATAAGCATCAACATTGTTTCCTTTACTCGTAGTGTATTCCGTCGTATTATCATCATGCCAACCAAGCGTACTAGCAGCCCCCCCAGCAAGCCAAGGACTTATTTCTAAAGTGCGATCTCCATGTATTGGACTTTCTACTGGATTAGCAAAAACATTATAAGAGTTGGCAACGACCATCGCATTTTTCTTAAGTGTAATTTTCGCTTGTTTTTTTATTTTTTCCTGACTAATACAATTGTCATGATTATGCTTTTTATCATTTTCAAATTGACATTTTATAACATGATCATAATCTTTTAGTATCATTCCGGTAATTGCATCAACCTGAGTTTCCCAACTGTTTTGACAAGATTTTTCATAGATATTAATTTCCCAACATAACCTCAGTTCATCTTGGAATTTAACATAGACCAATTCAGCCTTGATATTTTCAAATGCTATGTCTCCTTTATCAAAAATTGTAGCGTTATTGAGCTCTTCTGAGATTTCAAGAATAGAAGGGATACTTCCGGTTATATCATGAACCATCATAACCTTTTGTAACGCCTGTGCAGCTGTAAGTTGTGCTTTTTGAGTATTTACTTTTTCGGAAATATTGGTAGAAAACCGTTCTCCAAAACTTAATACTTGACCATTCTTGATATTGTAATTATTAATAGCATCCTCAATTTCAATTCCTTGATATCTTTGTTTCAAGTATAAATGAGTAATTCCATTATGTTGAGTTTTATACTCGCTACTAATAAAAATATCCTCTAAATCGGAAGCTTCGTAATGTTCTAATTTTGACAAATGGTCGCTGGCAATTTCAAATGCATTTTGACCAAAAGTGTAATTTGAAAAAAATAAGGTGAGCACAAAAAGGGTAACTTTTAGATACATGGCAGTGTTGGTTTTTTAGTGAGTGTTCTTGTAAACAATTAAATATATCAATAATTATCAATTAATTATATACATCGACCTTTTTTCTTTTACTTTTGCCATGTTTTATATTTCATTCAATAGACTCTATTATATGTTGAATTGAAAACCAAACCCAGAATAAAGCACAGACAGTTTTCAAGAGTTTTTCTAGAACATATTCTCAATATCAGCTACGACATTTAGCATCTTAACAAATTTAAATGAAATGAATTACAAGAAATAAAAAGCAGCAATTTAGTATCTTAACCGTTTTAAAAGTAAGAAAACCCTTAACAGTGAAAAAGAAATTCCTCCTTAGTACACTCCTCTGTTTTGTATCTATGATTGCCTTTTCTCAGCGATCTTATTATGTTATAGATAACGTCAAAACACTTGATCCAAAGTTTCAACTTATTTTAAAAGAAGATCGAAATGTTTATGATTCTTTTTATGAATTTAAAATTCGAATTAAGGATAAGGTTCGAACATTTACGCCAGAGAGAGTAAAAGAATACAAACATCCTGACGGCAAGTTATATATGCGGGAGCAATTACCAGAAGATGGAACACCCGTTTTTATGGAGGTGATTGAAGACGGTTATTTGCGCTTGTATTTCATTACAGATAAGAAATTTCAAAATCGATTTTTTATAAAAAAAGGTGCAGAATTAGTTGAGATAACCAAAGAAGAAAAGGGCCGTTCTAATTTCCAAAGAGTATTAAGAAAGCATTGGGATCAATGTAAAAAGACTAAAAAATTGGTTAAGCTAGCGGAGTATAATCGAACTTCGCTTAAACGTACGGTCAAAGCACATAACACTTGTAAAGAATTATACATTCCTCATTTCAAAATTTATGGATCTGCTGGAGTTGCTATGATCAAACCAGCATTTAATTTTGGTGTAGAGGTCAACAGTATTGCAGTCGAAGGTGTTTATAGAAATTTAAATTACACCTTTGAATTGACTTATACTGGAGCGCTGGGTTTAAGTATTCCGATTAAGCAAACTAATTTTTCGTTAGAGACTGGAGCAAGAATCCAAGCCATAAAAGGTAGCTACATAACGATCTTTAGTTTGAATCTTCCTTTTGATCGGGAATTTAAAGTAGACCTAGATTTAATAGATATCAACTTACCTATTGACATTCAATATACAGTCCCCAATCTTAAGTATCGTCCATTTTTTAAAGCGGGGTTTTCTCCAAGTTTTTTGATTAAAAACAATGCAGAAATAGAAGAGCGAATTGTTGCAACTGGTGGCAATGGCGACCAAACTAGAAACGCATCTGAAGAAATAAAAAATTTTGGAATCGCGTTTAACCTTGCCATGGGTTTTCAACAGCAAATAAATGATACCAATGAGGTATTTATTACTTTTGGATATCAAAGAAGAGGAGCTCCTCCTAAGTCCAGAATTTATAATTTCACAAGCTTTTATGTAATGATGGGTTATGGATTTTAATCTACCTTTTAGAAATGAGAGGATGAGTGAATTTATGAATGAGTGAATGGTCCTTCTATTATATAAAACAACTAGCATTAGAATAATCAATTACTTAACCAGAGAAGTGTATAGTACACTTAATAATTTCAACTAATTATCCTTTCAATGAAAAATGCCCTTTACTTTAAAACACAAGGAGATTTGAGAAAATGGTTTATTGAAAATCATTTGAAGGAAAAAGAGATGTTCTTAGGCTATTATAAAAAGGCAACGAAAAAGCCTAGTGTCAATTGGTCTGAATCAGTTGATGAAGCTTTGTGTTTTGGATGGATCGATGGAGTTCGAAGGAGGATTGATGAGGAGCGGTACTGTATTCGTTTCACACCAAGAAAAGAGAAAAGTCATTGGAGTGCTGTGAATTTAAAAAAAATAAAAACTCTCAAAAAAGAAAAGTTGATGTATCCTGCGGGGCTAGCTGCTTTTAAAAAAATGGACCCTAAAAACTCAGAGCAATTTGTCTATGAGCAAAAGGAGAAAATGAGATTGAGCAAGGAGTTTGAAGATCGAATGAAGACTAATGAAAAGGCATGGACATTTTTTGAAAATCTAGCTCCAGGTTATACCAAACATAGTGTCCATTGGGTTATGAGTGCCAAGCAGGAAGCAACCAGAGAAAAAAGATTTAAAGTACTTGTTGAATCTTGTGAAGCAGAATTGAAGATTCCGCTTTTGAGAAAATACAAATAGAGGAAGCCAAATTGACTTCCTCTAAAGCAAACTCACATCCTCTAGTTTTACAACCAATGCTTACTAGAGATTAGAACTTTTCTTATTGAGTAATTTTCACGGAGTATTTAAAAGTATTCGCTGCTGAACGGTTTTTTAATTCTACTCGAATATATTTCCCATTCACACCACTCACATTTAAAGTTTTTGTACTCTTAGAATTTCCATTTGGAAACTCATAAGTTTTCTTTAAAGTACCAGATCCATTTTTTGTAGGAGAAGCATAAACATAAATCGTAGTCTTTGCCCTTCCACCAGTTTTCTGAACTTTTACTTTTACACTGTTTTTACAAGCTGGGCTAGAAGACTTTAATTTACCAAGCGTGTTACCGACTACTGTTCCACTTTTTGCTCCAATCGAACCTGACTTACACGGTAGATTACCTGTTCGTCTCAATTGTACGGAGTAATTTAGGTTTGTATTTGCACCTGCTCTACCAACATGAACTTTTATTTTTCCATAACCAGCTAGTGAACCACTACCTGATTTACTTTTAAAATCCAGAATAGTGATACTACCTTTTTTGGTTGAGGTAGAGTTAATTTTTCTATCTAGCAAAATAGAATTTGAAGAACCTTGAAACTTTGCAATAATATCGAGATTCATTTTTCCTTTCTTATCATTTCTTTCTTTAGTTATTACTTTATACTCGTATACACCTGGTTCTAATTCGATATTATCAAAATTTTTCTGAGTATGAGCAAAATCTAAATAATGCGAATTCAGACTTCCTGAGTTCCAGACTGTTTTTGCTACAACTTCAACAATTTCTCCAGTGCTGTTTGCGGTGATGGTGATGACTTCAGGAGATACAGGATTGTTAGAAGCAAATCCTAACATTGGAATAAAAAGTAAAATAGCAAAGGTTCTTAAAAGATTGTTTAACATTTTAAATGAATTTTTAGGTTAAAAAAATGATTAATTAGGGGTGTTCTTGGACCGGTCGATCTCTATGATCAACTGTCAAATGACACATTAGTATGGTTTAATAACTAGCGGAGATTACCGCTCATTAAATTATATTTTCAATTCAAAATCAGTAGTGCTTAATTCTTCTATCTCAGCAAACCGATCAAAATTTTGTTAGCTTTTCAAATTGATTTTTTTAAAATTTAATCCTCATCCCTTCTTCTTACTGGACAATATTTAATTTGTATTTAAACGTATTCGTTGCTGAACGATTTTTCATTTCTACTCTAATGAATTTTCCTTTCGTCCCGCTTCTCAGCATTATATTCATTTCACCGTTAGAAGATCCTTTTCTAAATTCATAGGTTTTTGCTAAAGTACCAGAACCATTCTTTGTATTCGAAGTATAAACATATACCATGGTTTTAGCTTTTCCACCAGTTTTCTCAATTTTCACTCTTACACTATCCTTACAAGCTGCCTGAGTAGACTTCAATTTAGCAAGCGTATTACCTACTATTGTTCCTCTTTTTGAACCAATATTTGTAACAGTACAAGGGATATCACCCGTTCGAGTCAAAGTAATTTTGTAAAGTAAATTTGTATTTGAACCAGCTCTTCCAACATGCACTTTTACTTTTCCAAAACCTGCAAGTGAACCACTACCAGATTTACTTTTGAAATCGTGAATAGTGATATTACCTTTCAATACTCCAGTAGGATTGGCTTTTTTATTCACAAGAGTAGAATTTGATGATCCTTGAAATTTCGCAATGATATCAATATTCATTTTACCTTTCTTATTGTTTCTTGCCTTAGTTCTTGCTTCCCATCTATAAACCCCAGGACTTAGTTGAATATTATCAAAACTTTTTTGGGTATGTGCAAAATCCAAATAGTGTGTATTCAAACTTCCTGAATTCCAAGTCTGAGGAGGAAGTGCAACTAGATCAACTATCTCTCCTTCACCATTAGTAGTAATCGTGATTGATTGTGGAGCAACTGGGCTGTTTGATGCAAATCCTAGCATTGGGATTAGAAGTATTATTGCAAAGATTCTAAAGAAATTATTTAGCATTTTAAAATAATTTTAAAGTAAAAGATGATTTAATTTGGGGGTGTTCTATGACCTGTTGATCTATGATCAACTATTAAAATGACAGCAAATTATTTCGAAAATTACCTTTCTGTAAATTCTATTTTCAGCTCATAATCCGCAGCGGTTAGTCCTTCTGCTCCAGCAACTCCGATGAGAATATTGTAAGGTTTTCGGATTGACATGTACTCAATAGACTGAGGCTTTGCTGGTGCTTTTATGTTTGGTCTTCCAGCATAAATTGGATAAGAAGATTCACAGCTAATTGCTCTAAAAATCTCTGGTGGCGCATCATAATTATTGGCTCCTAATCTCAAAGCATATAGATTTATACGTGTTTTTTTACTTTTTGGAGTGACCGTTACTTTTACATTCGAACCTGCTGGCATTTGTACTCTGTACAAAACATGATTGCCTTTAAATTCGTAAAATCTTGTGCCAGGAAAGCAAGCTACCTGACTACTCTCTGCCCATTTCAATGGCATGATAAAACCTTGTTCTAAATTACCGTTAAGTAATATTTTAGATTGATAATCTAAGTCGATTACCTCGATTTCTTCGGCAGTCTTCTGTGCAGATAAAAAAATTGAACAGCTTAGGAATAAGCTCAAGAGAATTGTTAGTCGAATCATTGTCGTTTGGTTTTTTATGAATATGATACTACAAAGAAACGATAAGAACGACTGTTGGGCATCACCTATATGGGTGATTTTGATTTTATTAAGGAAAGTTAAAAATTTTAAGGATTTGAAATTAGGAAGAATAAGTACTCGAAAGTATTTTAAATCATTGAACGAACCATTGCCAATAACTCAGAACGTGAATGGACATTGAGCTTATCATAGATATTTTTAATGTGAGTCTTGACGGTGTTTACACTGACGAAAGTATCTTCCGCTATCTGTTTATTATTTCGACCATTGTAAATTCCTTTGATGACATCAAATTCTTTGGTAGTAATTTTTGAAAGTAGATTTGTATTTATTTTATCAAGATCGAGATTGCCATTCATCAGCATTTTCGAAAAATTAAACAAAGATATTTCAATCGTAGAAAATAGACTATTGAAGTCAATCGGTTTTGAAATATAACCCATTGGATGAGTTTGTTTGGCTTCGTCGATTGTTTTTTTATCCGTATAAGAAGTGAGGAATATAAAAGGAATGTTTTTATTTTTAGAAATATACTTAGCGATTTCAATCCCTTCTGAATTTCCTTCGAGATTGATATCTAATAGTACAAGATCTGGATTATTTTGATTTAAAAAATCAATTGCATCTTCCTGAGCATAGCAAATCTCGGCAACACCATATCCTTTTTCCAATAAAAAACCAGCAATATCTTCTGCTATTATCGGCTCATCTTCTACTACTAAAATATTAATATTACTGCTCATAAGTTAGTTTCCGTATTGTTTTTCATTAGGTTCCTATTTGAAGCACAACAGATACTTCAATAGGGTATTTAAAATCGTTTTAATTGGGGTTAAACTAGCTTTGGAAAGTTGGTTGAAGATTAACAACCAATCCATAAGGTAAGTACAAAATTGTAAATGTGCAAGTAGGCCTTATACTCCTAATTTAAGTCAGTATCATTTTTTTTCGCCATGAAGACAAAAAGTCATTGAGCATTCTTTTTTTGTCTTCATGGCTATTAAATGATAACGAACCATTAATCAATAAACAATACCTTCTGAGTTTCGAAAATATCATCATTTCCAATTTTAAAAAAGTAAAGACCAGCAGGTACTTTCTGTCCATTGATATCCCTTCCATTCCATTCTAAATTCGTGGAAGTATCTACTTGCATTGTTCTGATCAAAATGCCCAAATTATTATAAATGCTAACCGTACAATCCTCACAAGCTTCACTTATTTCAATTTGAATGGACTGACTAAAAGGGTTTGGACTTACTTTATTAATCAATGAAATAGAGAAATCATTGGTGGCTACAGGTTCTGCATTATTGTCAAAAAGCAACACAATATCATCTCCTTCATCCGTACCTGTAATATCTAAATCACCATCATTATCGCGATCATGTAGAATAGCACAAGAAGCATGCGTCCCAGCATCGAGACTTGGACCAGTTGTAAAAACACCTGAACCATCATTATAAAAAATGACATAATTGGAACTGCTATAATAACTAGTCACCACATCCAAGTCTCCATCACCATCAAGGTCTCCAAGATCAATTGCCAGCGGAAAAGTTGCAAACGTTTCAGTCAAATAGGTCGGTGGTAAAAAATCTCCATTGGTATCATTAATCAATACGGCAACATTATCACTACTTGAATTTGCAGAAACGACATCCACAAAACCATCGCCATTTAAATCTCCAGCACCAAGCATCCAAGATGCGCCGTCTACTGCGGAATGAGCCGTTTCAGTAAAACCCATATTTCCATCACCTTCCATCACCAACACCTCATTACTGGTAAACATTCCAATAATCAAATCCTGAATACCATCATTATTAAAATCGGTAACCACTAAGCCAGACTCCCCTTCTCCTGTTGGGTTCATGGTCGAACTAGTGAAATTCCCAAAGCCATCATTTTGAAATAAAGAAAGATTACTACTTCCCCTATTCGCAATCACAATATCATCGTTTCCATCACCATCAAAATCAATAACACCAAGTCCTCTGGCATTCATTCCTGTAGTCATTTCATCCATATCTCCAAGTGTCCCAGAACCATCACCATAAAGTACTCTTAGTTCATTATCATGCGCCGTACAAACCGCCAAATCAATCTCACCATCATTATCAAAATCTGCTCCTTCATTTGGACTTGGCGTAGCATCGCCCATTGGTATAATTTCAAAATCCGTATAATCTCCAGTCCCATCGTTCAATAAAATCCGAAGGTCATCGGATGTCTCATTAACCACCGTCAAATCAGAGTAACCATCATTGTTTAAATCCCCCGCATATGCTCCATAAGCTTGCAGCAAACCTTCATTTCCTTGACGAAGTTCAATCGTCTTGACCAAGGGGTAATCGGATGCACTAACTGTCTGACGAGTTTCTGTCCAAAAATTCCATACATAAGCATGCTCCATGTTTTCACCACTTTCCGACTTGATGCTTTTAGTCAAACTTACTGTTATCCATTCTCCATACATAAATGGTTCGAATGGTGTCATCTCTACCGTTTTATTATCATTACTCATACTGAAAGAAAGTTCAGCTGGTCCAGACCATCTCCCAAAGACTTTAAAATTGCCGTAAGCAACCGTTGATAAATCTAAAGGCGTGTCAAAAGTGACTCGAATATCTCCATCAACTTCAGCGTTATTTTTTTGATTAACGGGGAAGTTATCCATCACTTGAGGTGCTTGTCCAAAGACTAAAGATGTAGCAAATAGAAACAGAGTAAGGCTAAAAATTCGGATCATATTTTTTTCTTACAAGATAGATAAATCTAGAAGGAATGAATCAACGATTTGTTTTATATGTAACAGAGTGGGCAAAATTTAATTTATAGAAAACACTATAAACTGAAGCCCATTTCTGAGTTACAATTAAGAAATAAGCGAATGGGGAATTCAAAAAAATGAGTGAATCCCCTTTTAGTTATGAGAGAAACAACATTCAATTATTCCTAATCATAAATCACATCAAAAACTCCATTTCGAACTTCAACTGTAGCTCCTGATACTTCCTCAAAAGTAATATCAAAAGTGCCTTTAACTCTACGTTGATCTTCTTCATGCTTGGTGATGTGGATATTTCCAGCTTTGGAATAGTACAATTCATTCATTCCAAAGCCAGGATAATACTGAGCCTGAGCAACTGCCGGAGTGGTCAAAATATAAATACCTTCTCCTTGTTCAAATAATTCTAGGATAATATATGGTCGTAGACTATCCTCAGATTCTGTAGTAATGATCAAACGGTCTTGAACATCGATAAAGGCAGAAGTTGATGTAAACTCATTTAATTGGCCGTCGATATTAGCTGTAATTTTTCCAATATTATCATCAGAAAGGTCATCCTTTTTTTCACAGGAGAAGATCGAAACAGCGAAATAAGCTATTGTAAAAAGGAATAGATATTTGATTTTCATAAGCTTTAGTTGTGAAACTAAGTTACAAATTTTTAAATATCCAATAAACAAATTGAGTCAAGACTTTGTAAAACAGGTGATTTAAGGGGTGAAAACAATTTTAGAAATGAGCGAATGAGTGAATGTCCTCCTATATGTAAAAAACTAACTAAGGACTTAAAGCACACAAGGAAATTGCCAGAAGACAGTATCGCTTCGCTTGTGAAACAATCAACCTGATCACCATTTAGATTATCGGCCAGTCAAAGTAAATCCAGCCCATAACTTAGGAATTGCAGTATTAGATTTCTTTATCATTTTGAGTTTTGCAAAACGAAGTGCTTCCGCATAGCTGGCACCACTGAGCAGTTTCTGATAAAAATAAACCATTAATTTTGCGGAAGCTTTGTCCGATATTTTCCAGCGAGTAGAAATACTATGTCTGACTCCTGCAAAGCGAAATGCTCGGTTCAGTGAAAGTAATCCTTCTCCCCTAATCAATTCTCCAACACCACTTTCACAACTACTCAACACCACTAAATCTGTATTCCTTAAATCCAGGTTCATCACTTCTCCAGCGAAAAGAATCCCGTCTTCATTTTTAGAAGGACTCAATGCTACACCTGAGAGATTTGGCTTGAGTGTATTCACAAAACTATGCGATGCTAAATGAAGGTGATTATAATTAGCTGCTTCTTTTTTGAATTGATCTTCCGTTGCATCGTTTCTAATAAATGCTTTTCCTTCTCCTTTTTTACTGGCGAATAACTCTAGGATAGCAATTACTTCATCCTCAGAATATTTAAGCATCGCAAAGCTATTTCTATCTGGCATCATAGATCTGCTGTCTTTCATTCCAACCCAATTACTGGAATCAAAAACCATTTGCTCTGCTTCCAAAGTATAACCAATTTTATCAGCCGGATTAAATACTGGAGCAAAAGCAGCTATTGAATTAATAGTTGGTGATTTTGTAATTACATTTTCTACAAAAAAGTCAGCAGACATTTCATAGCTCACGGAATAATCCTTGATTAAATATTTAAGCTTATGATACTTTATTTTTTTCTTCTTTGGCTTTTCTTTTAATAAGGTTTCGAATGTTACATAATGTAAATCTCCATGAGGAATGATCACTAGTTTTTTCTTCTTTTTTAAAATAGGTTTTATCGGTTCGATCAAACGACGGTACAAAGAATGATTGGCAGCAATGAATTGGCCTTTACTTAATTTAATCATTCCAGTCAAACCTTTATCAACTCCAGCTTTCAAATCCATTTCGGTATACTGTGTATAAATTCCAGGATCAGGTTTTGGTAATTTAGGAATGTCTGGTGATTTTGTAGTTTGAGTAGGCATTGGAAAACCACCACTGGCTTTATCCTTTATCTTTTTAAAATCTATTTTGGATTCTGTTTCTAAAGGTGCATCTTGATACGCATAATACATCTGCGTTTCTTTTTTTCCAATAGCAAAAACATAATACAATTGAGCACCTTGATAATAAGAAATTAAAACTTCGTCCGATGCTAATTTACGTTGAATCGAACTAATAGAAACATTTGAAACTTGGTAGCGCAAATCATAATATTGAGGGGCTGATTTTTCAATACTTTTCAATAAGTCTTTATACTCTCGATGCAAGCGAAGTGTAGCCTTTCTAAAGTTATCGGCTTCATGCTTAACTGCTAGAGAAGTTTCGAAATAAGTAAGCTCATTTCGCAGTAGTTTTTCTTTTGTTTTTAAATCCTCTGGCAAGTCTGCTTCTAGCATTCCAAAGAACTGTTGCATTTGGTTTTTTAAAACGATTGCCTTCCCTCTTTCAGCGAATTTTAAAGCAGCTTCTAAGTACTTCTTTTCTCCTTTTATTTCATGTAATTTACTTGCCACATATACTGCTGTTTCATAAATATCTTTCGAATTATCAAGTAATTCTAACTGGCTTTTATCATTATAAAAATCCAATAGTTGCCCTTCAAAAACATCTAAAGCCAGCGTACTTGACTCGTAAGCATTTTTTAAATCATTGATATCTTTTGATTCAAAATATTCTTCAAGATAAACTTGAGTTCTAACTTGCAACAGATTGGCATACAGTTTCTTGTCTAATATCAGTGGAATAAAATATTGTGGCTCTTCGTCTTCTGTAGAATGATCTAATTCAGCTGCTGCTTTATTGAGTTTTTCTTTTACCCCTTGAAAATCTCTATTCAAAAAATCAACCTGAGCAAGGTTAATCAAAGAGGCAGCTGTAAGCCGTTCAAAACCTTTACTGGCAAGGAGTGCACCTTCGAAAAGCTTCTTGGCTTCTACTAGGTCTGTCTCTTGCTCATAAGTCAAAAGACCATAGGCATTATACGCCTTTGCAAGCCTTGGATTTCCATCTGCTCCCCATGCTGTTTTCAGCTCAATGACGATAGATTTTTCATAATTTTCTAAGGCTTTATTGTTATTGTTTTGGGCAGCAAAGTAGTTTCCCAAATTGTAATAGGCAACTGAAATATCAGGGTGGTTTTCGTCTAATTCCCAACGTAAAATTTCTAAGGAATTATTATAAAATTCTAAAGCTAAATCGGCTTTACCAAGTCGCTCATAAATGGTCCCAAGATAGCCATCCAATATTCCACTAAATTGCAAACTTTCATGTGGCAAATCTTTCGCTTCTTGAAAATAATCCAGCGCTGTTTGATGGTTACCTTTGAGCATTTCGATGGTACCAAATCTCATGTAATTTCCAGCGATAAATTCATAGTGAAGACGATCCCGGATATCTAATGATTTTCGATTATATTCGTAAGATTTATCAAGATCGTATAATTGCAAAAAATTATAACTCAGCTGGTAGTAAGCCTGAGATCTCAAGAAATTTCTCGGATTGGCATTGAGCACTGCATTTATCAAATCAATAGATGCATTATATTCACTGGCAATGGACAAGGAGTCTGCTTTCTCCAACTGCAAATATAATTGAGCCTTACTGTTGGCAGCAAAACAAAGACAAAACAAAAAAACTAAAATGCTGTGAATTCTCATACGTTATTTTATTCAACCGTGAATTTCCCAAGATGTAATAGATCTTTTTCTGTTTCTAATTTCCAATAATACACACCTGGTTTCAGATTATTTTGAAAATCCAAATGATCACTATTTACTGATTTTACGAAAACAACCTCTTCTTCATTATCGAAAATAGTGAAATTTAACTTAATATTATTTTCCCATTTAAAAAGAATTTTCTTCCCTTCTCTGAACATCACATCATTTATTGGTCCGGTCACTTTAAATTCAGCAGATCGTGTAATATTTCCGAGTATCGATTCATACTCTTCGTTCGGAATAAAATTAGCCGCAAATAATTCTCTATTGTTTTTCGCTTCTGGAATTTCTATTTCAGACTGCTTAGGTGTGTTTGCTTTAGGGGTTTTATTTTCAGAAGGCTTAGGCGTTTCTACTATAGTTTCATTGGTTTTTGGATTGGGCTCTTTAGTTTCAGGCTTTAGTCTATTGGGTGGTGCATCAGGATAAACATTTACAATCTCATTTTTCTGGTTCCCGCTAAATTGCTTATAAGCGAAAAAAGTCAAAGCAGCAAATACCGCAGCTACTGCAATCCTCATTAATAAAGGTCGAATTTTGCTACCGCTTGATTTGCTTGTCTTGGTATCTGAAACAAGATTCTGTGCTTGACTTTCATTTTTATCAAAATACGGATGCTGTTTTATATCGCTTTGATCGACATCGGTCATGATCGCTGAAAAGTCAACTAATTGATGTTGACAAATGGTACAGGAATCAACATGGCTTTTAAAATTGTCAGGTAATTGAGCAATCTTATTTAACTTAATAGCATCTGCATAAAGAGCGATTCCGCTATCATTAAGGTGACCTTCTGGACTGAAATAATTCATTTTTTCTCGAATTTGCTTATAAGAACAAGCTGTTTAATTTAATCTCTTCGATTACTTATAGTTGATTCTAGTAGTTTGGCGGAATTATTTTTCAAAAAACATTTGCAATAAAATACGAATGGTATCTCTAGAATGCTTAGAACGAGGTGGTTCACCGTCTTGCAATTGGATAATTTTATCAATTTGCATATTCACCCATTTTCGCATGGAATCTGCATCTGTATTTTTGGATGTTATTTTATTTAAAAAAGGGATCGCCTTTTCATAGACCTCTTTATCATTGAGCTCATCAAATGGATGGAAAAAAGCTTTTTTAAAGCCATTAAACAAATCATCCTCAGGTATCATCTTTCCTTGAAAATCCGCCTTAGTCAGAGGTACTCTGGCGTATAATTTCAAAGCAATCAATACTCTTAAAGAAAGGCCAATCACTCCTTTTAAGATCACTTGAATTCGGTTTATTTCGTCTTTTAAAATGAGTCGATTCTCAACGGAGATATTAGTATCCGAATGATTTTGGAGTAAATCTTCCGATCCAATACGGGTTTGATTCTTTTTGCTTCTGGCAATTTCTAAGCAGTGATTGTAAACCACTTTCGAAAAATAGGTCGATAATAAGACGGAACCATTATAATTTCTTTGAATACTTCCCATCTTTTTTTCCAATAGGGCTTCGTTTATATTTTGAATGACATCCTTTTTCTCCTCTGAATCAAAAAAACCTCTACTTACAAATTTACTGACTACTATTTCAATAATCGACTGATAATGAGCGACTAACTCATTAGGTTTATTTAACAACAGTTGAACTTCACGATGATTCTTATTCTTATCCAAATGTTAACGATTTCGTAAAAAAGTATAAAATAGTTCCGCTCACTGATTTCATTCTCATACAAATGAACATCAATGTAATTTCAAAATTACTTCAAAATTTGAAAGTACTAAAATTAAGAGTTTATTCCAAAATGGTTTAGTAATGAATGAGTATTAAGATTTTATTGCTAATTGAGGCGGTAAAAACGGAGTGTAACCTCAGCTACATGAGTATTTTCCCAACGAAGAGTAGCGATAAAAGATAATTCAACTTCTTACGAAATCATTTGGCATAAAATCTAATGATTACAGAAACAATTTATTCACATCAAAATCAATGAAAATGAAAAGCATGAAAAATATCGGACTGATCGTCCTCGTCGCAATGTCATTAACTTCTTGTGCAAACAGGTATTCAAATACCTCTTACAAGGAAAATGTAATTGATAACAAAACCATAGCCATTTTACCATACAAAGTAACCACTACGGGTAGAATCCCTAAAGAATTGACTGATGAGATGCTATTGGAAATTGAATATGCAGAAAGTGAAGCTTTTCAGGCTTCCTTGTATCACCAGTTTTTAGGTCGGATGCAGAAAAAAAGATTCAGACATCTTGATTTAAAAGTTCAAGCTTATGAAGAGACTAATCAAAAACTTTTTGAAGCTGATGTTGACCTCTTACAAAGCACAAAATTGTCTGCTAAAGAATTATCCGAAATCCTCGGAGTTGATGCCGTTGTTCGTTCAAATGTTCATAAAACGAATTATCTGACTAATCTCGAATCTTATGGAATTGACTTAGCAGCTGATATCCTCTATATCTTAACTGATCGTGTCGCTTGGTTTTTACCTTCAAACAATACCAGTGATGTCAGAATCTCAACAACAATTGTAGACACTTCAGATGGGAACGCACTATGGTCTGCATCTCGCAGATGCCCTACAGACTGGAGAAACAACACTCACGATGTGATTGAGCGGATCAATCATAATATTACAAGAAGATTACCGAGGTAGGCCTTGCCTTGAAATCGCTAGCTTGTCTTTAGGTTTACTAAACTTGCCTCTTTTGAGTGCTAAGTTTAGTAAACCTTCCTTATGCCTAATACCTTTCTGCCCAAAAACTATATCCTTTCTGATATTAGCGTTAAATTTTCTTCAACTCCTATTTCGTTCTACTTTATTTTGTTATTTTCCCTTTTCGAATGATAATCAATTGCACGCCCCAAATTATTCTTAAAAATTAAAACCTAAATAATATGTATTTCAACTCAAAAGGGAAAGAAGAAAACACCTTTGATGCCATTGTGGTGGGAACTGGAATCAGCGGTGGATGGGCTGCTAAGGAGCTTACTGAAAAAGGCTTAAAAACACTCGTCCTTGAAAGAGGTAGAATGGTCAAACATGGTGATTACCCTACCGCCAACAAGGAAATTTGGGAACTTGAAAACCAAGATACTGTTTCAAAAGAAGAAGCACTCGACTACCAAAAACAACTAAGAACTAATTATACCATCAAACCATCTACAAAGCATTGGTGGGTAAAAGATACGGAACATCCTTACTCAGAGGTTAAGCGATTTGATTGGATCAGAGGATATCATGTGGGAGGACGTTCACTGCTTTGGGGACGGCAAAGTTATCGTTGGGGGCCTCAAGATTTTGAAGCAAATGCAAAAGACGGCCATGGAGTAGACTGGCCAATTCGATACGAACAATTAGCTTCTTGGTATGACTATGTGGAAGAGTTTGCTGGAATCAATGGTCGTAAAGAAGGATTAAAGCAATTGCCCGATGGTAAATTTCTACCTCAAATGCATTTGAATTGCGTGGAAGAACATTTGAGAGATAAAATTGCGGAAAACTTTACAGATCGAATTCTTACGATTGGGCGTACCGCGAATCTTACACAAGCTCATAAAGGCAGAGGTAGTTGTCAATACCGAAACCGATGTATGAGAGGGTGTCCTTATGGTGCTTACTTTAGTAGCAATGCCTCTACCCTTCCTGCGGCTGAAGCAACGGGTAATATGACCCTTCGCCCAAATTCAATTGTCCACGAAATCATCTATGATAAAGATACTAAACGAGCAAAAGGAGTAAGAATATTAGATGCGGAAACAAATCAAACGCATGAGTATTTTGCAAAGATAGTTTTTCTTAATGCCAGTGCCATCAACTCAACTTGGATCATGATGAATTCTAAATCTGATCGTTTTCCAAATGGCTTCGGGAATGATAGCGGTGAATTAGGACACAACCTTATGGATCACCATTTCAAAGTTGGAGCATCTGGAAGATTCCCAGGGTTTGATGACAAATACTATAAAGGTCGTCGACCAAATGGTATTTACATTCCTCGTTATAGAAACCTTGGCGGAAAAACAGAGCGTAAAGATTATGTTCGTGGATTTGGGTATCAAGGAGGAGCAAGTCGAACCAACTGGAAAGCTTATGTTAGAGAATTAGGTTTCGGAAAGGATTTCAAAGATGAAATCACGGCACCTGGCCCATGGCAAATGGGAATGACTGGTTTTGGAGAATGTCTTCCTTACCATGAAAACAAGATGATGCTTAATACTGAATTATTGGATAAATTTGGAATGCCTACCGTTACTTTCGATTGTGAGTGGAAAGAGAATGAAATGAACATGAGAGTCGATATGGCAAACGATGCTGCAGAGATGCTGGAAGCTGCTGGTTTTAAAGATGTAAAGACCAATGATCGGGAGCAAGCTCCTGGTTTGGGTATTCACGAAATGGGAACAGCAAGAATGGGACGTAATCCTAAAACTTCGGTTTTGAATGGAAACAATCAGGTTCATGCTGCAAAGAATGTTTTTGTAACAGACGGTGCTTGTATGACTTCCGCTGCTTGTCAAAATCCGTCATTGACTTACATGGCTTTAACAGCTAGAGCTGCGGATTTTGCAGTGAGTGAATTGAAGAAAGGAAACCTGTAGGAAGTGAATAAGGTAACAAGTTATCAAAATAACAATCCTTGGGTCTTTTGCTCACTTGTTAACATAATGGCTTGCTAACTTTGTTTAAAAATTTAAATTACAAAAGTTTAAAAAAAATAATTATGATAAATCGACGTGATGCTATAAAACGTACTGCTTTGATGCTAGGATATGCTGTTTCAGCTTCTTCGGTTGCTATGGTTATGAGTGGTTGTAAAGCAGACCCTGCCGTTGTCGCTAGTGGCCTGGAAAATTGGACCCCGGTTGCAATGACTAAAGATCAAGGACAATTGATTGCTCACTTGGCGGAAACTGTTTTACCTAAAACGGATACTCCTGGAGCTATCGAAGCTGGGGTACATTCTTATTTCGATAATGCTTTGAATAAACTTTCTTCGAAAGAAGAAGTTTCTGGATTCAAAATGTGGATCGAGGATTTTGCAAAACGATGCTCAGCTGCAAATGGAAAATCATTTGTAGATTCTGATCAAAAGCAAAGAGTATCTTTTTTGACCAATTATGAAAAAGCGGCGAAAGTTGCTGCTGAAAAAGAAGAACTTCCTTTGTCTATTTGGTTTCAGATTAAAGAGCAAATATTATTGGGCTACTTCACTTCAGAATTAGGTATGACTAAAGCTTTGGTTCATTTGCCGATTCCGGGTGAGTACAAACCTTGTATTCCCGTAGAGGAAGTTGGTGGTACTTGGGCGATTTAGAGGCAGGAGTGAGAGGTGAAGGGCCTGCGGCCTTGTGAGGAGTGAGGAGTAGTGAGGGATAGACAAAGTCGTTGATCGTTAATCTTAAATTAAAATTGATTGAAGAATAAGGATTAACGATTTTTGATTTTCGCACGTCTGTTTTAAGAGCAATAGATTAATCAAAAAAATTATTTTATAAAATGAAAAAACTGACTTTACTATTTTTATCTCTTCTTTATATGGCTACGGCATTTGCACAAAAGGAACCAGAAGCGACTGAAGTTTGGGAACCTGTTCCTAAAGTAATTAAAGGGCATAACACTACCACTCCTCCTCCGTCCGATGCGATTGTTCTCTTTGACGGAAGTAATTTTGATCATTGGATGGCGGCTCTAGATCATTCAGATGCGAAATGGAAACTGGAAGACGGTCACATGACAGTTGTTGACAAAACGGGACCACTTATGACCAGAGATTCTTTTGGAGATATCCAGTTGCACTTAGAGTTTAGAACTCCTGCGAAAATAGAAGGCGATGGTCAAGGCCGAGGGAATAGTGGGGTTTTCTTTCAAGGAAGATATGAGGTTCAAATTCTGGATAATTACGAAAACAAAACTTATCCTAATGGGCAATGTGGAGCTATTTATAAGCAGCATATTCCATTGGCCAATGCTTGTAAAAAACCTGGTGAATGGCAATCTTATGATATTGTTTATACCGCTCCTCATTTTAATGCTGATGGAATAAAAATCGCTTCGGCTTATATCACTGTGATCCACAATGGAGTATTAATTCAAAATCATGTGGAGATAAAAGGAACGACAGAATACATCGGTCAGCCTAAAAACATTGCTCATGGCAAGGATGGAATCGTATTACAAGATCATGGAAATCCGATGAGTTTTAGAAATATTTGGATTCGGGAATTGTAAAAGAAAAAAATATTAGTTTCTAAACACTTTTCTAATAAAACTTTAAATTTTAGAATTTCAAAATGAGTGCATTCTCAAAATGAGTGAATGAGCGAATGAGCGAATACTAGTGGAACCTTAAATCTTAAGTTTCTTTATTTTGAATTTAGGTGGATATTCACTCATTTCAAAATTCGCTCATTCACTCATTTCTAACTTAATTAAAAAAACAAAAGTAGTCCAAAATAGTCTTCTTGAATTTAAAAAACACCCATTCTCAAATCTCCCTCAAACATCCAAGTCCAAAATTCACACTTCTAAAATTTATAGTCGTAAAAATCGTACTAAACGGGTCAGTTGCAAAATTACGAAAACCTCTATAATAAGTCCCCTCTACAAACAATTTATAATTTCCGATTTTAAACCTTACACCTGCACTTCCATTGACACCATGATCAAACCGGTCGGCCCAATCAGCTTCTTCTAAATTTATTTTATTTACTTCAATTTCGCCATTCATCCACATCATCTCATTTACTATCGAAACCAACAAAGAGACACTATACCCTACTTTCGCATAGAGTTCAATTTTATCTTTGTAAACCGGTTCTTTAAAGGAAATGTTGATAGGAAATTCTAAAAAATTATAATTGTATTTATTTTCAAAAGCTAAGGCAGGACTAGCTGGAAAGGAGGCTCCTCTTTTTAAATAACCAGGTTCTACACTTAGTTGAAAATGCTCATTTAGATCAAAATAAGTTACAATAGAAAAACTTATCCGACTTAGTTTATCATCTGCCTGAAAAAATTGTGAACGTTCTTTTTCAAAATCTTGAGCAATTGTATAACCAAGTCGAAGACCAACAGAAGATTGACCAAAAAGAGTCTGTCCACTGACTAAAAACAAGCAGATTAGAAGAATTTGTTTTATAGTTTTCATACTATTAAACACGGCCAACCGCCTAAAAGGGTTGGGTATACCTCCTCATTATTTCCATCGTATCTCACTCCAAACCTTACGTTGTTTAGGCGTCAAGAAAGTCCAGGCAACAATTCTACTGATCTTATTCCCCTGCCCCATTTCTATGGTTTCTACTTTAGTCGCTTCTCTTCTTTTTAATATTCTATAAATTCCTTTCAGGTGAGCTTCTTTAGAAACCAAAGTAGTAAACCAACAACAATTACTAGCAAAACCTTTACTCTGCTCAATCATCAATCTGATAAATTCTTCTTCTCCTCCATCATACCAAAGTTCATTACTTTTTCCTCCAAAGTTTAAGCTTGGTTTTACATCATCACTTTTTTTGAGATTTTTTAATTTACGAGTAGTTCCAGCCTGAGCCTGAGCCTCAGATTTATGGAATGGCGGATTACAAATCGTTACATCGATGTATTCGTCTTTTCCAATAATCGTATTAAAAATGCCTCTAGATTTTGGCTGTTTTCTAAGTTCTACCTTATTGGCGATTGATTTATTATTATCGATAATTTGTTGAGCTGATTCAAGCGCTTTGTCGTCTACATCTGAAGCGATGAAAGACCAGCCATATTCATTCCGACCAATAATCGGATAAATACAATTGGCTCCAACACCAATGTCTAGACATTTGAGTTTTTCACCTCTAGGAATTTTTTCATTATTAGACTTCGCCAAAAGATCAGCGACATAATGAATATAGTCTGCCCTCCCTGGGATTGGCGGACAAAGGAAAGCTTCAGGAATATCCCAAAAATCAATATTGTAATACCGTTTGAGTAATGCTTTATTCAAAGCTTTTACGGCTTCGGGAATGAAGAAATCAATGGACTCATCGCCGTATTTATTTTTACTTACAAAGCTCGATAACTCCGGGCATACTTCGATTAATTTTTTAAAATCATATCGTTGTCGATGCTTATTCCTTGGATGTAATTTGGTTTTAGTTTCTTTAGGTACTTTACTCATTAGTGGCTTTCTCAAAATTAAAATCAATGGCCATTTCTCCTCCTGAGACTATGGCTTTTATTTTATTATTTTCAAATTGGTATTCTATCTTTTTTGGAAACTCGTTGTGCTTATTTTCGCAAACAAATTTATTGCTATCAAAATCCGTAAACTCAAAATATACCGGGTCATCATGAACTCCAACAACTTCTAAATTCCATATATTTTGCAATTTTACAATTCGCATATATTCTTTAAACACAGTATCCTGACCTGACATCGTATACCCCAATCCTACATATTCGTCAGCAGATTTTTTGTCCCAATATTCGAAAGTATTTTTCCCTTCTTCATCGTTTAGTCGCTTCCAATCTCCTTGAAGCCAGTTAAAATTAATTGCTTCTGCTGCTTTTTCATTTCCGCTTGTTTCAGTATTTTTTGTCTCAGTTTCTCCACTACAGGAGATCAGGAATATTAAACAAAAGATTAGCGCATTTTTCATAATTGCAGTTTATTCTTATAAGCCGTTAAAAGTACAGCTTTAATTTAATAAAAAAGCCCCGGCTGAAAACAACCGAGGCTTTTATATTTTAAAAACAAACTACTTATCTAAGCAGGTTCATTTACTTTTGCACTTTTTACAGTCGTTACAATTCTTGCAGCAACTTTATATGGATCTGCATTAGAAGCTGGACGACGATCTTCTAACCATCCTTTCCATCCCTTCTCAACAGTAATAATTGGAATACGAATAGACGCTCCACGATCAGAAACACCATAGCTGAAATCAGTAATTGCAGCAGTCTCATGAAGACCAGTCAATCGTTGATCATTATAAGCTCCGTATACTTTAATGTGCTCTTTAGTTACAGGTCTAAATGCTTCACAAATTTGCTCATAAACTTCCTTCGACCCGCAAGTTCTCAAAGTCGTATTTGAAAAATTAGCATGCATTCCAGAACCATTCCAATCTCCTTTTACAGGTTTTGGATGATACTCAATATAGTAACCATATTGCTCAGTCAATCTATCCAATAAATATCTTGCAACCCAAATTTCATCTCCTGCTCTTTTAGCTCCTTGAGCAAACAATTGGAATTCCCATTGTCCAGCAGCAACCTCTTGATTGATTCCTTCAAAGTTAAGACCAGCTTGAATACAAAGATCAGCATGCTCTTCTACAAAAGCTCTTCCCCATGTATTTTTTCCTCCTACAGAACAATAGTACATTCCTTGAGGTCCTGGATAACCTCCAATTGGAAAACCTAAAGGCAACATTGTATTTACATCCATGATGAAATACTCTTGCTCGAAGCCGAACCAAAAATCATTGTCATCATCATCAATCGTTGCTCTCCCATTAGATTCATGTGGTGTACCATCTGCGTTCATAACCTCAGTCATCACAAGGTAACCATCCTCTCTAGCTGGATCAGGATAAATTGCAACAGGTTTTAATAAACAATCAGAAGAACCTCCTGATGCTTGCTTAGTAGAACTTCCATCAAAAGACCAAATTGGACAGTCTTCTAATTTGCCACTAAAGTCATTTTCAACTTTAGTTTTACTTCGCATATTCTGAGTTGGTTTATAACCGTCTAACCAGATATACTCTAATTTAGATTTAGCCATTGTTACGTATTATTGAAATTTAGGAATATGAATGAAATATTTTGCCTTATTAAATTGGTTCGAATCCAGTCATTCTGCTCCCTTGCGAGATTTTCTCATGTTCTTATTCCGCAAAGTTAAGATACAAAAGCTAATTAACCAAAGCTTATTGTATAAAATACACTTTCCAAGATGCTGGTTATATTAAAATACAAAATAAAATTCTTCAAATCAAGTATTTTACCAATATGTGATGGATTTAACGCACTTTGTTGAAATATAATTTTTAAGTCCATTTGAATATTTTTTTCCACAAAATTCCTCAACTTGTGGATAACTTAAGATCCATCAGCTTTATGGTAAAAAACCGCATTTTTATATTCCTTTTACCGCTTTTTATACAAAGTGTTTTGTTTGCTCAAGCAGACACAATCCCGCCTGTAGAAAGCCCTATTAATACCAATGTGATTGAAAACTACATTGAAGATACTGGAGAGGAGACACCTTTTGATTTTAATACAGCCTTTGAAGATATTGAAGTACTAGCTAGAAAAAAATTGGATATCAATAAAGCAACGGCCGAAGACTTAAGTGATCTTTTAGTTTTGAATGATTTACAAATTCAAAACTTACTAAAATACCGAAGAGATCTTGGAGATTTGATTTCCATTTATGAATTACAAGCGATTCCGGGTTTTGATCCACAAACGATTCAAGATATACTTCCATTCGTAACCACAAAATCTAATATTGATGATATTCAACTGAGTATTTTCCAAATGGCAGCTCAAGGAACCAATGAGGTTTATATGAGATGGGGGCGTTTCTTAGAACAACAAAAAGGATACATCGTTCCGGCGGATACCAGTGCTAATTATTATCTCGGTGATCCAAATCGACTTTACCTTCGTTATTACAAAAACTTTGAAAATAAAATGACTTTCGGCATCACTGCTGAGAAAGATCCTGGTGAAGAGTTTTTTCGAGGAAGCAATAAACAAGGTTTTGATTTCTATTCTGCACACTTTTTTCTTAAAGATTACAATCAGGTTTTTAAAGCCGTTGCGCTTGGAGATTTCACCGCAAGTTTTGGACAAGGCTTGATTTTGTATTCTGGATTTGGTCGTGGAAAAAGTAATGAAGTTTTAAAGATAAAAAGGAATCGACGAAAGCTTAGGAAATATTCTTCGGTCAATGAAGCGAATTTTTTAAGAGGTGCCGCAACGACCATTGGCTTGAGTAAAAACCTCGAACTTACCGCTTTAGCTTCTTATCGAAAAAGAGACGCTAATATTCCGTCACCTGCGGATTTGGAAGATCCAGAAATTGAATCTTTTACCTCTTTACAAAATAGTGGAAATCATAGAACTGCTGGAGAGATATTGGATGAAAAATCGATTACAAGTACAAAAGTAGGAGGAAGTCTAGAATATAAAAAGGATGCTTTCAAAATAGCTTTCAATGGTTTATATGGTTCTTTCGACCGAGACTTTGAACGAAATACTCAACCTTATAATCAATTTTTATTTAGTGGAAATAACATTTTAAATCTAAGCACAGATTACAGCTGGGTTTATAAAAATCTAAATTTCTTTGGCGAAACAGCGATGAGTGACAATCAGGCTGTTGCAACCATCAATGGATTGATCGCTGCGGTAGATCGAAACATCCATGTGTCGATATTGCATCGCTATTTTCCGGTTGATTATCAGGCATTGGATCCAAATCCTTTAGCTGAAACTAGTGGTGCAAGAAATGAAAGTGGACTTTATATGGGGATAGAAGTAAAGCCTGCTCCAGGTTGGGCTTTTAAAGGATATTTTGATATTTACAAACATCCTTGGTTGCGATCCAATGCTGATGCTCCTTCAAGTGGGATTGAACTCCGTGGGCAATTGACTTATAAAATCAAAAGAAAATTAACCGCTTTTGTTGAAGTTAGAAACGAGACTAAATTGATCAATACTTTAAACAATACTAGCAATATTGATTTCCTTTCTGATGCTCAACTTTTTCAAACTAAAATTCATGTTGCATTCAAAGCCAATAAAGAATTAGAGGTTAGAAATCGAATCCATTTTGGCTTTTTCAAAAATCAAGGTTTAGAACGACAAGGTGGAATTATGTTTTATCAAGATGTAATCTATAAACCCATAGGCTTTCCACTTTCGTTTACGGCCCGTTTTGCTTTGTTTGATACGGATGGTTCAAACATTCGATTTTATGCTTATGAAAACAACTTACTCTACACCCAATCCATTCCGGCCTTGTTTGGCCAAGGAGCTAGGTATTATATAAATCTAAGGTATCGTGGAATTCGAAACTTAACGATCGAAGCTAGGTTTGCACAAACGAGATTCACCAACGAAGAAACGATCGGCAGTGGTTTGAACCTAATCCAAGGAAATAAGCGAACCGAAGTTGCTGCACAGATTAAGTATAAATTTTAATATTCAAGTGATGAAGAAGTCATGTGGTCAATGTTACCTCCTTGACTCCTTGGCTTCTTAGTAACTTGAAAAGATTCAGCAACAGCTTCCGAGATTGCATTAGTTTCCGTACTTTTGTCCTCCATTAAAAAAAATAATGCTTAATAATGTTAAACCTAAGTTAAAGTGCCCCTTATAACTTAGTACTTTTCCGATTTCAGGGGTCTTATTAATGACAAGTCTTAAGTGACAAAGAAATTAATCTTTCCTTAAGCACATACGATAGAGAAAAAATTTGACTATGAAAAGATTCGCCACGCTCATCACGATCCTCGCCTTTATGGGAAACCTTGCCTTTGGTCAAAACAGTACAGAGCCAAGGAATAGTAT
Organism: uncultured Saprospiraceae bacterium; assembly: GCA_937921595.1. Taxonomy (GTDB): domain Bacteria; phylum Bacteroidota; class Bacteroidia; order Chitinophagales; family Saprospiraceae; genus JAHDHW01. The sequence goes on along the minus strand of CAKZTD010000017.1, from coordinate 3,275 downwards.
AAAATTTGGAATTGGTACCGCTTTTTTAAAGCCTGATAGTTACTTTGGTAAAAACACTTTGCATGCTCAATACGCTCATCGTTTGTTTCGACCAGTCAGTCTTTCGGTAGATGGAATGAGAATTAATGGAAGTCAATTGTTGGAGGATGGAAATGAACGATCGACGATGACTTACCAAGTTGACGGAGGTCTTAGCTTGGCTTTATTTAGTAATGAATCCAATGCTTTTAAAATCGGAGGTGGAGCAACTTGGCAAAATGCAGATAATAGATTTACTACATCCGTGGAAAGAGATTCGAATATGCAGATTATCGATAAAAAATGGGATGAAGAAACGGTTCAAGAATTTGGATGGACTGCCTCATTAGAATATGAAGTCTATGTCGTTAAACATATCGTCTTAGGAACTCGCCTTTCTTATAAAAAATATCAAAGCGGAGTTGAAAATTATTTCTTTGGTTTGAATGCTGGTTTTAGATTCTAGCAAGAAAATAAACTAACAGAGAAACAAGTAAGCAATGGTCTTTTCTCATTGCTTACTTGTTCCTCTGTTCTATTGTTCCTCTATTAGTTTGAATGCTTTCCATAAATAAGATACTTCTTTCGGATCACCTTAAATACTGACAAATCTTTTTGCCAAGTTTCTCGAATTTGATCTGATCTCATCCCACTCAAAATCTGCTTCCGCAATTCATCCGTTCCTGCAAGTTTATCGAAGAAATTATTTTTTAAAAAGAACTCTTTTCCTTTTGGATAAGTCTTATAATAATTGATCAGATAATTTAAATTCAATTCTCCTTCCTTTCTAATCTTTTCTGAATCAATAATACTCAAGTCATATCCATAGCATTCTTTGTTTTGAAACTTAGGATATTTTGCTCCTTCCATAGAAACTGGTGTATATTTATAATCTCCACCTTGATAATCCGGATGGCCATAAACCTGAAATTGCTTGTCTGTTCCACGGCCTACATTAACTGTTGTTCCTTCAAAAAAACACAGGGATGGATAAAGATAAATGGATCTATTATTTGGTAAATTCGGTGAAGGCTTAATCGGTAATTCATAAACCATTTGATGATTATAATTTGCACAAGCAATTACTTTGAGATTACATTGAATCCCACCTTTTAACCACCCTTCTCCATTCACCATTTGCGCATATTCACCGACGGTCATTCCATGCACCACAGGAATCTCATGCAATCCCACGAATGATTCAAATCCTTTTTTCAATACAGGACCATCCACGTAATGACCATTAGGATTCGGACGATCCAGAACCATAAAATCCACTCCGTTTTCAGCACAGGCTTCCATCACATAACTCATCGAAGAAATGTAAGTATAAAAACGAGCACCTACATCCTGAATATCAAAAATGACCAAATCAATTCCAGCTAGTTCGGCTTTCCCTGGTTTCTTTTTCTTACCATACAAAGAAATCAAGGGAACACCAGTCTTTGCATCTTTCCCATCTTTCACCTGTTCGCCTGCATCTGCCTGACCTCTAAATCCATGCTCCGGAGCAAATATCTTTTTGACACGAACACCAAGGCTAATCAGAGAATCAGCTAGATGCGTATCTCCGATCATGGAAGTTTGATTCACTAACAAAGCCACGTTTTTTCCTTTAAGCAACCCCAGGTACTGATCTACCTGACTCGCTCCAGTCATCAATAGTTTTGGAGTTTCAATAGGTGGTTCTTCTTGTTCTATTTTCTCTTTTTCCTTAGACGCTGTTACCGGTTTAGTAGAATCACAACCATTAAAGATTAAAAAAACAAGGAATAGAATTTTAATATGTGCTAACATCATTGTAATTTGCAATTATAACGCAGGTAAACTATGGAATCATTGGCATTCCTTGGTTATCTGCGTTTTTTTTATTTTAGGTTTTAGTTATGCAAATATAGTCGAATGTTTATTTGCTTTACATTTTTCTGATAAAACTTTGATTTTTATTGCTTTAGCCTTTAGTTTGTTTCTTTTACATTTAGAAGAACATTCACTCATTAATAATTTCACGCATTTGTTCATTTCAAAATAACATGGCAAAAAAGAAGAAGATATACGCAGTTGTAGATATTGAAACGACAGGTGGTCGATCGAATCGGGATAAAATTACAGAGATTGGAATTGTCCGACATGATGGAGTAAACATTCTTGATACTTATCAAACTTTGATCAATCCAGAAGCGAGCATTCCTTATAACATTACTCAAATTACAGGAATCACTCAGGAGATGGTTGCAGATGCTCCGAAGTTTTTTGAGGTTGCTAAGAAAATAGTCGAGATGACTGACGATGCTATTTTCGTTGCTCATAATGTTCGTTTTGACTACAATTTTTTACAACAAGAATTTAAACGACTAGGCTATAGTTTTTCAAAAAGACAACTTTGTACGGTACGCTTATCTAGAAAAGCTTTCCCTGGTCTCCCCTCTTATTCCCTTGGAAATTTAATTAAGTATTTTAAAATAAAAGTCACTGACCGTCACCGAGCTTATGATGATGCCATTGCTGCGGCTAAGCTTTTGGAAATGGCATTGAATCAAGATGGTAGCGAGGAAAAGATTACAGACCTAGTGGATTTGGGTATTAAAGAATCTCAGCTTCCGGCGAATATTACTTTAGAGAAATTACATGATCTCCCAGAAGAGTGTGGAGTTTATTATTTTCATGACAAAGAAGGAGAACTCGTATATATCGGAAAGAGCATCAATATCAAAAAACGAGTCATGGAGCATTTTGCAAATAGAACTCAAAAAGGGGAAGTATTACAAAGAAGTGTACATGACATTTCTTTTGAGGTGACGGGAAGTGAATTGGTGGCACTCCTTAAAGAGTCGCATGAGATCAAATATCATCATCCTTATGTCAACCGTGCTCAAAGAGCTAGAAATTTCCAACATGTGATCCATCATTACACCAATGAGGAAGGATACATTTGTTTGGATTATAAAAAACCTACCGCCAAACAACGCGATCAATTAAATATCCTTAGAGCCTACCCTACGCAAATGTCCGCTCGTGGAAGCTTAAATAAATTACTTGAAGAATTCGAACTTTGTCAATTGTATTGTAACATTAGTTCAGGTTCAAAGCCATGTTTCTATTACCACCTCCACAAATGCACTGGTGCTTGTATCGGCAAAGAAAATCCAGAAGATTATAATGCTCGAGTGAGAGAAGCTTACGAAACGATTTCTATGGATTTCGATGGCGATTTTTTGATCATTGATAAAGGAAGAACCGAAGAAGAAATGGCAGTT
>CAKZTD010000016.1 GCA_937921595.1 uncultured Saprospiraceae bacterium | reverse complement strand
AGGAGGAGATGAGCTTTTTGAACATTTTCGGATTGTTGCTGATCCAGGGCAAACGCCGATTCGTTTGGATGTGTTTGTTTTAAATAAAATTAGCAATGCTTCTCGAAATCGTATTCAAAATGCGATCAAGAACGGTGATATATTGGTGAATGATAAAGAGGTGAAACCAAACTATAAGGTCAAACCAGGAATGGTGGTGACTATGTCACTTCCAAAACCTCCAAAAGAAAACCAACCAGTTACACCACAAAATATTCCACTCGATATCCGATACGAAGATGATGATCTGATGATCATTCATAAACCTTCAGGTATGACGGTGCATCCTGGAGTTGGCCAACCAGATGGAACACTCGTCAACGGTTTAGTTTATTATTTTCAAAACCATGAACTACCGATTAAAGAAGGAAATTTTAGTGACCGTCCAGGATTGGTTCATCGGATCGATAAAGACACCACTGGTCTAATGGTTATTGCAAAAAACGATGAAGCGATGTCCCATCTTTCTAAGCAATTTTTTAATCACACGACCGAGCGAAAATACCAAGCTTTGATCTGGGGAGAGATGGATGATGATGAAGGTACGATCACAGGTAATATTGCGAGAGATCCGAAAAATGCAGTTTTAAGAGCCGTCGTTGATGAGGAAGATGGAGGGAAACATGCGATCACACATTACAAAGTATTAGAGCGATTGTATTATGTGAGTTTGGTAGAGTGTCAATTAGAAACTGGTCGAACGCATCAAATAAGAATTCACTTTAAACACGCTGGTCATCCTTTGTTTGGTGATCCGAGATATGGTGGAACGCGAATTATTAAAGGAACCGTTTTTACCAAGTATCGTCAGTTTGTAGATAATTGTTTTAAAATGATTCCTCGTCAAGCGCTTCATGCAAAATCTCTTGGGTTTATTCATCCAAAGACTGGAGATAAAATGTATTTCGAATCGGAATTGCCAGAGGATTTTCAAAGCGTTTTAGATAAGTGGAGAAATTATGTTGGTGGCCGAAAAGAATTGGTGAAAAAAGGACCAGATGTCGAAAATGTAAAAGATATTGAAGGGGTCGATTGGAGCGATGCTGATCAGGGATAGACCACCTGCGGTGGTAAGGATAGATTTTCCTTCTGGAGAATAGTGATTGAGTGGTGAGGGATAGATTGCCTACGGCAATAGTGGCGATTTTAATAGACCACACGTTTAATTAAAAAACCTTTGTGAACTCTGTACCTCCTTTGTGAGCTCTGGGTCTAAAAACAAAACATGAACGAACAACTAAAGAAAACTGCTAACTGGATAGATGCATTCGTCATCGGATACAACCTTTGTCCTTTTGCAGCAAAACCATTCAACGAAGGCAAAATCAAATACGTACTCGAAGACACAAAAGATCTCGGAGTATTAGTAGAAAAAACTTTTTTAGAATGTGTGGAATTACAAAATATAGATCCGAAAATAATTGAAACGACAGTAATTGTTCATCCGAATATTCTAACTGATTTTCATGAGTACATTTCTGTCTTAGTGCAGATGCAAGAAGATCTTGAAAAATTGGAATTGGACGGAATAATTCAGTTAGCTACTTTCCATCCAGATTATCAATTCGAAGATACGGACATAAACGATCCTGAAAATTTTACCAATCGTTCGCCATTTCCAATGATCCATATTTTAAGAGAAAATAGTGTAGAAAAAGCAATAGCTTCGCATCCAAATACAGAAAAAATCCCACACGAAAATATCAAGACTATGAATGCCATCGGTGCGGAAACTTTAATATCAAAGAGAAATGAAATTATCGGAAAGAATTGACTTATTAGCCTACCTCGGTGCTTACCTGAAAAAAGGAAGCGATCAATTGGATACAGAAATTCGAAAAACCTACCATAATAATAAATGGTTTACGGAAGAGAATACAAGAGAAGCCATTGATGCAATTTCTAATGCCTTTTTAAATAAAGAACGCCTAGAAAACTGGACCGCAAAGTATCCTTTAGCGGATGCAATGACTGGGAAAAGGGTAGGCTTGATCCTTGCCGGAAATATTCCCTTGGTAGGGTTCCATGATCTCCTTTCTGTTTTTATCAGTGGACATATTTCTAATGTCAAGCTTTCTGAAAAAGATAAATTCTTGATTCCTCATTTTTTGAAAATAATGGAAGAAGCAGAAGGAAAAGTAAAACCCTTTTTTGATCTTTCAGAACGACTCACTGATCTAGATGGTGTGATCGCAACAGGGAGTAATAATTCTGCCAGATACTTTGAAGCCTATTTTGGAAAGTATCCAAACATCATTCGAAAAAACAGAAATGCGGTTGCTGTTCTTACCGGCAAAGAAACCGAGAAAGAATTAGAAGATTTAGGAAAAGATATTTTTAAATACTTCGGTTTGGGATGTAGGAATGTTTCTAAAGTTTATGTTCCTCAAGATTTTGATTTTGAGTTCTTTCTTGAAAATTTACATGAATACAAGGAGATTGTTCTTAACGATAAGTATAAAAATAACTTCGATTATAATTATACGATGACCATTTTAAATGGGATTGCTCACAAATCAAATGGTTGTATTTTAATGACCGAAGATACTGCGCTCCAATCTCGGATTGCGCAACTCCATTATGAGTTTTATGAAAATGAAGATGATTTGAAATCTAAATTATCTGCTGTTCAAGATGAAATTCAATGCATCGTCGGCAACCCAATCGGCGACTTAGAACCAATCCCTTTTGGGAAAGCACAATCTCCTGAATTGACCGATTATGCGGATGGGGTGGACACGCTGGAGTTTTTGGTAGGTGTGGGGAAGTAAAAAATGTTAATCAATTTTGGTTTTACTTTGTATTTTGTGATGCAAAATCGGTTGATATAAAGTCTGATATATTAGTCTAAAACTAAAGCTAATAAAATGAAACTCAAAAATCGTTTACTACCCTTCATCAAAGAATTACTCATCATATTTATTGGAGTTTTTGCAGCATTTTGGTTAAATGATTATAGAAATAATCAAATCAAAAAAAGTGAAGAAACAGAGCTCTATCAAATTATTTATGAAGATCTGGATAGTTTTTATGAGTCTGGTACAATAGACAATAAGGATGGATTTGTTGTGTTTTTTAAAGAATTGTTACTAGGAATGGATACTATGGTTGAAAATCAAGACTTACCTATCGGATATAATTTGATTGGAGATTATTGGAATATTGAATTAATAAACTCTATGTTAACATCTGGAAAATTAAACAACATTGACCCAGAAATATTTCAAGACATAGCAAGATTTCATACTGTACACAAGAATTTCATTGATCAAATTTCAGGCTTCAATAGTTACTATGAAACTCAAGTACTTCCAAATTTAGATAAAGGAGTAGACGAATTCTACAATCCAGAAACAAAAAAGATAAAGCTCAAATACGAGAGACTTTTACAATATGCAGATTTTATTTCTGGTTTAGCAGAATCAAGTGTATACAAAGCAAATCGATTAAAAGGAGAAATTCAATCCAAGTATCTTAAAAATTAAGAACGAAAGACTACTATGACCAAGCAAGAAAAAGCAAACGACATTGCAAATACCCTCAATGAACTATATCCAGAAACGCCAATCCCTTTAGATCATAAAGATCCTTATACTTTGTTAATTGCCGTTTTGCTTTCTGCGCAATGTACGGATGTCAGAGTCAATCAAGTGACGCCGTTTCTTTTTGAAAAAGCAGATACGCCGCAAGAGATGATCAAACTCGAAGTGGAAGAAATCAAAGCAATCATCCGACCTTGTGGTTTGTCTCCAAGGAAATCAAAAGCAATTTACGATCTTTCCCAAATACTGCTCGACAAATATGATGGTGAAGTTCCTCAAAGTTTTGAAGGCTTGGAAGAGCTACCTGGGGTAGGGCACAAGACTGCTTCGGTGGTGATGGCTCAGGCATTTGGAGTACCAGCTTTTCCAGTGGATACTCACATTCATCGCTTAGCTTATCGTTGGAATCTCAGTACTGGTAAAAATGTAGAAAAAACAGAAAAAGACCTAAAGCGATTATTTCCAAAAGAGAGTTGGAACAAACTTCATTTGCAATTTATTTTCTTCGGTAGAGAATACTGTCCGGCGAGAGGACATGATCCGAAAGTATGTCCGATCTGTAGTAAGTATGGAAGAAAGAGTTTGCTATAAAGTAGGTGAATGAGTTAACAGATGACTAAGTTTACAATAGGGTAGACTGTTTGCTAAGTTAAAACGGAAAGCCAATCAGCAAATTCGGATTCACATCTCCAATATTCAAATTATTATACTCATGGAAAAGCCAATGTCTTCCTTGAGCGTCGGGATAGGGATTCCTGGCTTTGATACCGAGATCGAGGCCGAGGACAAAATAGGAGAAATCATATCGTAATCCAAACCCAATACCTACTCCAAATTGTTTGTAAAAAGGAGCACTCTCTGGAACATCAGGATCAGCTTTTAAAAGGAACTGAGCACCTGGACGCAAGGGGTCTTCTTCAAGTGTCCAAACATTTGCACCATCAATAAATATTGCTCCTTTAAACCCAGCGATGATGTTAAAACGGTATTCTATATTTAGGTCAATCCGTAAATCTCCGGTTTGATAAAACACATCAAAAGTATCCGCTTCAATAGGAATATCATAGCCACCAGGACCAAGCTCCCGGATTCTCCAGGCACGATTTCCATAAGGTCCACCACCATAAAATTGTTTGACATATGGGACACTTTCAGAAAAGCCATAAGGTGTTGCAATACCAACTGCTGCCTTGTATGCAAGCATGCTGTTTTTTCCTGTACTAAGGTATCTTCGAATGTCAAGATTTAGTCGAGCATATTGAGAAAATTCAACTTCATCGAAAAGTAGAAATTCTGATTTTCGATTAAAGCCATTTGCAAAGTAATTGGTTAAAAATATTTCACCTCCGGAGAGCTCAAGGTCTCCAATAAATTTCCATGAACTTCCAAATAAATTCGATTTTCCAGTGTAGGTGTATTTTATATCTCGAAATAAAAAACCTGTAAATAATTGCTCTGAAAAACTATTTTCTATGAAAGGATTATTGTTTATGATCTCCAAAAAAGGAAGTTCGAACCTTGGTAATAAATAATTGATTCCAGTTTGATTCCAAGTATATCGATGACTTTTATCTCTTTGCAAATCATACCCAAAAGACATGTTGAAAGAATGATAATTGTAAAAGTTAAACAGTAATAATCGGTTATAACTAAGGCTTACTTTTGTTTCTGCTTTTTCTTGAAGGTCTCGGTAATAATTATCATTGATGATTTTTACTTGGTTGAGGCTAGAGATTATTTTTGGAAATTGAACAAACTTAGGAATGTACCAGTCAGCCTGTGTTAAAATATCCAAAGAATATATTAGATCCTGATCTGGGAGGATATTTAATTCTAGACCATTACTTGCTTGCAAACTGAGGGTAGATGCATTTTTTCTAAAATTCCGATTTTGGAAATTTAAATTTAAAGAGGTTCCGATCAATGAGTTATTATTATCTTGGAAGGTGTAGTTTGAATTATTAAACTCAATATCTCCTCCAATAACCATTCGGTCTCTCGGCGTCAGTCGGATTTCAAAATTAATGACATCCTGATCGCTTGTATCCTGAGTTGGTTTGATAGAAACAAATTTATAAATATCTAATTTCCCTAATTGGCGATTCGTCTTGGTATAATCTTCTAGCCGATATAATGTACCTGGTTTTAAAAAGATTTCGCGATTGATGCTTTTAGGATTGACAACCGTTCCTTTTTCATCAAGAATATATCTAACCCCATCGATGATCGAATCCTTTTTTTGTTTTAAAATTTCTGCTGGAATAAAATTCGCATTGACGCTGATTTCTCCTACTTGATAAATTTTATGTTCAAATTGATTCTTAGGATTGGCGACATTTAAATAAAGATTGACTTTAGTTCCAGTACTGTCTCCTGCTAATTTATCGACATAGTTTCTATCAAAATATGCAAATCCAAGATTTTGTAAAGTCGTAGTAATTCGGTTGACTTCTTTACCATAGACTTCATTACTGACTGGGCTGCCCTTTTTTAAAAAAGTCTCATTTTCAGAATCATTGAGGATGCGTTGAATTTTCGGATCTTCAGCAGAAAAGAAAACACTATCAATAGTGTACATCTTTTTATTATCAACAATATACTCGACCGAAGCCAATTTCTTTTTTTTGTTGATTTTCGTCTCATATCTGACAACTGCATCATAGTAACCTTTATTCTGAAGGTAATACTGCATCGTTTGAGCAGTCTCTTTCGAGATATTGTCGTTATATAATGCTGGTGGTTCTGCGATTTTCTTCCTTATCCAACGTTGGAATTTATTAGGATTAGACAATGAATCCGTTTTATACCACAACCAAAGATTGAATTTAGTCAATCGAAAAGACTTTGTATTTGGTTTTTGTTTGTATAAGGTAGGTAGCTCGTATTTAAGAGATCTCTTTTTAAAAATCTTTTCTTTAGTAGAAAAAGTAACCTTGTTTTCTTTCAATAAGACTTGGTTCTCTCCTAAAAACTTTCGGGTATTACAAGATCCCAAAACCAGTAGAATGGAAATGGAAAAAATAATGTACCTTGAAAAGTATTTTATATTTGCAGAGCTCATTTATAATTAAAACAAATTAGTAAAGTAAATTACAGGCTTTTAAAATAACTTATTGATCGATTCCATCGAACGAAATTAATGGACAAAAATAATTGTAAAATTGAATTGGACTCAAGCTTAAAAAAAGCGGCATTAGGTGTTCGGTATTCGAGCTTTTCTAATGCCGAACACCTAATGCCGTTTCCTTCTAGTATAAAAATAAACGCTTAGGTTCCTTTAATAAATAATATTATTGTCCACTTACTTATTTATATAGACGGAATATTAGTTTTTTTAGTGGCCTGTAAACCGTTAAATATCTCTTAATGTTACAAATTTTATCAAAAAGCAAAACTAAATATTTGCGATCCTTGAAATTAAGCAAGTTTCGACAAATGTATAACAATTTTATAGTAGAAGGGGAGAAGATTGCATTAGAATTACTCGCCCAGACAAATATTGAAATTGAAAACATTGTTTGTACCCAAGAATGGATCGATAAGCAAGGAGGGATTGAACGAGATTTTGGCGATAAAATCCTCATTGCTAAGCCGAAAGATATGGATCAGATCACTGCTTTGAAGACAGCAACAGAGGTTCTTGTTGTTGCAAAACAAATCAATTCCGAGCCAGATGCTGAAAAGATAAGCCAGGATTTATCCCTCTTTTTGGACACCATTCAAAACCCTGGAAATTTTGGAACCATTCTCAGGATCGCAGATTGGTTTGGAATTTCAACCGTATTTTGCTCACCAGATTCTGTAGACCTTTACAATCCAAAAGTAATCCAAGCAACAATGGGAGCATTTCTTAGGGTAGCGGTAATAAAAACAGATTTTTCAGCATTGAAAGAGACCTATCCAGATCTCCCTGTCTATGGAACAGTTTTAGAAGGAGAAAATTTATTCAAAACCTCCTTGGAATCTAAAGGAATCATTGTTATTGGTAGTGAAGGAAAAGGCATTTCAGCAGCTACAAAAGAATACGTTTCTCATCCAATAACGATTCCTGCTCATCCAGATGGAGGAGCTGAATCTTTAAATGCAGCTGTTGCGACTGGAATTGTTTGTGCAGCTTTTAGAAACAATTGAACAAGAGAACAAGTTAGCTGTGTTTTATTCGCTTGTTATTTTGCTAACTTATTACTTTGATAAAAAGTCTAATTTATGTCAAATAGAAATCCCTTAGATTTCGAAGAAGTCGTTCCACCAGGAGAGGAAAAAAAATCAAAAAGGAAAGGATCTTTGTTAGAGCTTATTCCAATAACTTTGATTGTGATCGGTTTGTATTTGAAAAATGAAGGTAAACCTGGTGGTTCCCAATTGTTGATTGTAGGTGGAGGATTAGCATCTTTGTTTTATTTGCTTTTTTCCTGGTATATGTTCAAAGTCGCAGAGTATAAACGGAATGAAGTGACTGTGTCTATTTTAGTTGGTTTGATCTTTCCGATAGGAATCATCGGCTTGGTTGGTCATTATGAAAACTGGCAATTTGCAGCACCCTTGATTAATATTTCATTGATAGGATCAGCGATTATATTTGTTGGGAGTTTGATCTTTTTTATTCTAAATTTCAAAGATGAACGAGCTTCCGTTTTTTATAGAAATGTATTGACTCGACTATTGGTCTTTGCGGCTTTATTGGTTCGATTACATCCGGGGTTTTGGTAGAAGAATAGATATTCTTAGGTGGCTGAATTTAATCTCAAAAACGACTAGGCTTAGTTAAAAAAACAGATTTATTACTTAAAGTAAATCTGTTTTTTTATTTTCAAATTTTCATAAACAAATCAACACAAATGCGATTAAGTGCTATACTTATCCTCTTCTTGATCACACTAGCAAATTGTCAATCTCAACCAGATTATTCTAATGACGAAAAGCTAAAGCTTAATGATAATTTATTTCTGGTTCAACAGACTGATGGCTATCTAGCAATCGATAAGGATAATAATTCCTTATTCCCTTTGCCTTATGATTCTGTTTCTACGATTGGAAATGTAACATTTAAGCATTTTAAAGTAAAAAAGAATAACAAATATGGACTCATTGATTTCAATGCGATTGAATTACTCTTTCCTGCTTACGAAGAGCTTGTTGCAATAGAAAATAAATCGTCTGGTGAGACTTATTTAAAAATGAATAGCAATGGAAAATGGGGCGTCATGATTTATCCCGGCAATCTAATGAAGCTTCCTTTTACCTATGATGAAATTGGAACCTTTGGTGAGTCAAAAAGATTATTGAAAGTAAGGCAAAATGGGAAATACGGATTTTTAGATTTAGGACTTGGATGGCAAGGAGGAAGAACGACCGGGTTGATTTATGATGAATTAGAAAATTATAAAAAAGGAGGAGCAAAATTTAAAAAGGATGGCCGTACAGGAAAGGTAGCGATCTCAAATAGCACCGGTTTTTTAATCGAAATATTTGACAACGAAAAGATTGATAATTCAGGAGTAAAAAAACAATTGATACCTACCTCAAAAAGATTCACAGACAATAAAAATTATTCTGTGGATAATAAATATGGTTTAAAAGATAAAAAGACGAATCAAGTAATTGTCCCTTTAAAGTATCAGACTTTGATTGAAAAACCTGGAGAGAAAAGTGTCATTTATATCGCTGAAAAAAATGACCTCTGGGGAGCCATTGATAAAAATGATAAAGTAATTATTCCGATTAAATACAAGGAATTTTGGAGTCCTATCAATGAGAAACAAATAGATGCCTATAATGATTATCCGCACTGTAATTCTGCTTTTAGGTTCATAAATAAAAATGATAAGCATGGACTTATCGCCAATGATGGAGCCGTTTTGATTCCTTTTGAATATGATAGAATAGACTACTCAAGGCATCATCATTTTTTGGTAAATAAAAATGACAAATGGGGTATTTATAATTCACAAACTAAAACGCTCAGTCTACCGATCGAGTACGATGAAGTTAAATTAACTTCTTCGATAAATAAGAATAATTACATCGTAAAAAAAGATAATCAGTTTGGAATCATTGATATGGATGGAAACATTTTAGTGGAGCCAATGTATGAAAGACTCGTTTTTAAAGATCAGGTTTTCTATAGTTACAATGAACAAGGAGACAGTCTTTATAGGGCGATGGATGAGAACGGCGTTTTGGTTTCTATAAAATCCAAAAGACCAGTAAGGATGAGAAATCCTGCAGTCTATACTAAAGAAGAAGTTTATTATGATAGCGATGGAAAATATAATTCTAAATACACCTATATTGACAACCTCGGAAACCCGATCGAAGTACTCAATAAGGAAAGAAGTGGGGCAATGTATTCAAACCTAATAGAATTTTATGAGGAGGAGAAAACAGGAATTGTAAATCGCCACACAGGAGAAATTATTATTGAGCCGATCTTTCAAGATTTTGAATTTATGCCACCCTTTGTCGATAAAATTATGGCAAAGCAAAATGATAAATGGGGAATCATTGATCTTTCGGGAAAATTCGTGGTACCGAATTTATATGATAAACTTTCTATTTTTAATGATGTAAGGTCAGGTACTCATCTTCAGTTTTCGCCAAAAAAATACCGCTTTCAAGTGACCATAGGAGATAAAGCTGGGATCATAAATTTAAAAGGAGAAACCTTAGTTGAAATAAAGTATGGGAATAGTTTTCTAACGTTTATGAATGATCATTTAGAAGAGTATGTCACTGTTGTCAAAGATGGAAAAAGAGGTCTGTGTAAATATGGATTACTGCAAGAACCCAAAGCATATTATGAAAATATCTACACGGCTGCGGGAACGTTTTATGTCGTTCAAAATGGAAAGAAACTAAAGGCTAAGATTGTTAATCAAGTAGATATTGAAATTCTAAAATAGAAATGAGACACATTAAATTTTTAATTCTTTCTTTTGTTTTTTTGTTAATAATCCCTGGATTAAGCAATGCGCAAAAAATAAATTACGGATTCCAAATTGGGATTAATCGTTCGGATTTTCAATCTGAAAATTTTTATCATCCAGATCTAGTTTTTGGAGATATATCTTCTAAGATAAGCTTTAGTCTGAATACATACATTGAGTACAAACCAAATAAAGTTGGAATATCTATTGAACCTGGTTATACGGTAAAAGCATTGTCAGTCACTTCAATAAATGTAATGGAACGTTATTTTGATGCGAAGCTTCATGTTCTCAATTTGCCAGTAATGCTTGTCATCGATCCCAATAAACATTTCGTTTTTTTTATTGGGCCTGAAATTGGCTATAATTTATACACCGAAATAGAGCAAGAAGATTATATAGATCCTTTTATAAAGAAGGTGGATTTCTCTATAAGTTTAGGAGGTCTGGTTCGGATTAAAAGTAAATACGGAATAGGCCTAAAGTATAATAAAGGATTGAATAGTCTTACCGATAAAGAATTGATATCGTGGTTTGATACCTTTGATACAAGCACTAAAAGTGCATACTTTCAATTGTTTTTTAGATACTATTTATAATTGGATTGAATACAAAAAAACTCGCTATGCAATTTACATAGCGAGTTTTTTTATACCTATTATCTAGATTCTTCATTTCTTCTAATCCAGATATCCTACTTCACCTAGTGATTAATTTTGTGCCTAGAAATTACAGAAATAATCTTTGGCTTTACCAATATCTAAATCTTCTAATTCCGACAAGTTCTTTGTTCGTTTTTCAGGAGTACAATCGACTTCATCGTTCGAAGCTTTTTTCAACAATTCTGCCATCGGAGCTTGCCCTTCGTAGTAGTGTGCTTTCTTTTCCAAACATCTAAACATTTTGCCATTTTTAAAATAGGTCCGATGCTCTTCGATAATGTGGGTAGAGCCTGGGCTATAATCATTTACATGGAAAATAAATATCAATTCCCCTTCCCAATAATAATGGTGTTTAGTTGAACAACCATGACCTCCACAATCGTGATATTGCAAATAGCTGAGTTCTCCTTTTTCGTTGTATTTACGATCTAATTTTACCATTGTCCTTTCATCACATTGAGCTTTAAAAGGAACCGTTTTGTAATGAGTCGCTTTGCGGATAATCGCATATTTATCTCGGATAAACTGAATGTCCTCTTCGATGGAAGTTGGCTTGACATTTTCTGTTTTTTCTTGTACAGCTTCCTCTTTGTCGGCAGATACTGTTTTTGAATCTGCTACTAAAGTTTTCGTTTCTGCTGCAGGTTTGTTTTCCATTTTTGCAGACGATGCTTCATCTTTTGACTGAGGCGCATCTTGGCAAGCCGTTATCAAACAAAGAAATGAGAAAGTCATTAAAAAAAGAATTCTGTTCATGTGTTATTTTTTGAGTTTTCATTATTTCTTCTCATCCGGATACTCAATCCGAACATGATGAATACTTCTCAGCATCTTTTTAAATTCAAAAATACATTTCCCTAATTCCTCAAAAGTCAATTCCGAATCAACGAATTGCCCAGAAGTAACTTTTCCAGAAACGATTTTATCTACAAATTGATCGATGTCTTCACCCGTAGGATTTTTTAAACTTTTACAAGCCGCTTCAATAGAATCAGCCATCATCAATATCGTTTGTTCTTTGCTCGACGGACGAGGACCAGGATAGCGAAAAAGACTTTCATCAAATTCTTTATCAGGAAATTCTTTTAATTGTTTTCTATAAAAATACTCAACTCTAGTTGTACCATGATGTGTTCTAATAAAGTCAATCAGTACTTCAGGAAGTCTGGCTTTTTTTGCCATTTTAATACCTTCAGTTACATGGTCAATAATTATTCGGGTACTATCAAAAGAGGAGAGTGTCGTATGCGGACTTTCCTTACCACTCAGGTTTTCAATAAAATGTTGAGGCTTTAAAGTTTTTCCAACATCATGATAAAGCGCAGCAACTTTGACCAATAAAGCATCAGCTCCAATCACATCAGCCGCAGCTTCAGAAAGGTTAGCAACCTGCAAAGAATGTTGCATCGTTCCGGGAGCTTTTAGAGATAGCTCTTTGAGCAAAGGGCGATTCATATCTGATAATTCGATCAAGGTGATCGATGAAGTGAATCCAAAAACTCTTTCCAATAAAGGAATCAATGGATAAGCCAATAATGTCAAAAATACATTTAAGAAAATCCAGGTGTAAACAGACCAATCAATGGTCATGAGAGAACCTTCTTTGATCAAGGATAAACCAAGATAACCTAATGCGTATGCTGCAAAAATAAAGAGCATCGAAATAAAAAACTTCGACCAGTTTCTAACTTCAATATTGGCAAGGATAGCAACTATACCCGCAAGGATTTGTAAGAATGTGAATTCATAACCAAGTGAAGACAAAAAGCTAGCAATCAAGACTACTACAATATGAGTAAACAGGGCAAGCCGATCATTGAAAAATATCTTGACGACAATGGGGACAATACAAAAGGGAATAATGTAAGAACTCAGACTGCTGTTTTGTTCCACGACATAAACGAGATAACTATACAGCATCAGCCACATCAGCATAAAGAGTAATTGACTAAAGCTTTGGAATACTTTTTTTGAATGGTATTTTAAATACAATAAAAATACGCCAACGATTAAACTGGTTAATAAAAAGTATCCTATGAAAACTCCCCAATGTGATTTTTTAGAACTGACTTCTTCTTCATACTTTGAACGAAAAGAAATTAACTTTTGGTAAATTTCATCGGTGATTACACCATCCTCTTGAATGATCAAATCATCTTGTTTGACCAGACCATAAGTAGGAGAGAGCGACATCAATTGATCATCTAAAAACTTGTTACTCAATTCCGAAGCATAGAAAATATTAGCACTAAATTGTTTTTGTAATAAAGGAATTAAAAATTCCGCTTCTCGTAATCCACTATTAAATAAAGAGTCAGTAATCAGCAGATCGACTTTTTCTAAATCGATAAAACTTTGTAAAGTACGTTGTTGAGTCGTATTTCCGGTCCGAAGATTTATAACGAAATTATCTTCCTGGTCACTATGTTTTTCATCCAATTGGATAAACCCTTCCTCATACATTCGATCAATAAATCGAAGACCATAATTCAAATAGGGTTCTGGATTTTGAGTGACATCGACATATTGGCCATCATTATTTGCAATATTGAGTTGATTGGCAAATTCTTGTCGGAAAACCCGGTTGGTATTTGCAGCAATATCACTATTGACTTCATAATATGGATTGAAATTACTTTTCAATAATTCCTTCTCCTGTTCCAACTCATCAGCAGGTTTGTCAATCGCAAAATCAAAAGGAGCTTTTAAATTCTCATATCTCCAACTTTGCCCTTTTTCGAAATTATACTTAAACTTCGTATTATTCGGAAAAAGATAGCTGATAAATACCACCACAAGCAATACTAAGATGTATTTTACGATCTGTGGAAGGTTTTGTAAGGTAGTTTGAAATCTATTTGCCATAATTATTCGTAAGATAGGATAGATTCGAGATTTGACCAAATTGTTATGAGCGAATGAGGAAATTCATAAATGAGTGAGAATATCCGATCTAATTGTAAAAGAAATAAGCTGAGGACTTAGAGTTCCCCAAATATTCACTCATTCGCTCATTTACTTATTTTGACAAAGAACATTAAGTAAGCACTAAAAAGCAAAATTTTATTAGAAATATATATAACAACTTTTTTTCTTTTAAAAAAACAACCAATGATCCTCCCCAAATCTATAGACGAAGTTATTGAGCATCTAAACAAAATTCTAGATCAAACGATTCATGAAAAGAATCCTCTTGGCTTATTCGCCGCTTTATACCAAAAGGTAACGCTGAAAGTAAAGGAAGGCATTGCTCAAGGACGCTTTGAAGATGGCCCAAGGATGGAAAAATTGGATGTGATTTTTGCCAATCGCTACTTGGAAGCATATTATCAATACAAGGCTGGTCAGCAACCTACCTTATCTTGGAAAGTAGCTTTTGATGCAGCGCAAAGATCAGATTTGATATTATTACAACATCTTTTTGTTGGAATGAATGCCCATATTAATTTGGATTTAGGAATTGCAGCAGCAGATGTATGCCCAGGAGTTTCGATTGAAAAAATCAAAAACGATTTTGTAGAAATTAACAAATTGCTGTTTGAGTTAATCGAAGAAGTTCAAGGGAGTATTTCAAAAGTTTCTCCTTTTCTTGGATTGATAGATTTATTGGGAAAAGACAAAGATGAACAGCTTGCAAAATTTAGTATGAAAGGAGCCAGAGATCATGCTTGGTTGGTTGCACAACGATTAGCTTTTGTAGATCAATCGGGTAGGGCAGAGGCTATTCAAAGTACAGATCTTTATGTGGTTGAACTTAATAAGTTGATTTTAAAACCCAGTCGCTTTGTGCAGATCATAAACTGGATAATCCGGTTAGCAGAATCTAAGGATGTAGAAAAAAATATTAAGGCACTCTTTTAAGTTTAAGCCTTGCATCGGCTTGATGCTATGCATCAAAGGTGTTAGCAAAAAGGGCTGTAACTTGAAAGTTAGGTTATAATGGCAAGTTTATAACTTGCCACGATGTATACTCGTTAATCCTTGGTTTAAAATCGATTTTATGCTAACTCACTCACTTTTCTTTCTCGGAGTCCAAGGAATTTCCTCCGCTCCTAAGTCCAAGGACAATTGCCGACCCAAAACAAAAAGATAATCAGATAAGCGATTCAAATAGCGAATAATGATTTCCTCAACCGGAGGCTCATTATGAAAAAGTGCCACAACCATACGTTCTGCTCTTCGGCAAACAGTACGAGCAATATGACAAAATGAAACAGTGGAGTGCCCTCCAGGAAGAATGAAGTTTTTAAGAGGTGGAAGATTTTGATCCATTTGATCCATTTCTTGCTCCAGTAATTCGATATCTGAAGGATTAATATCCGGAGTAATCATTTCCTTATCTGGATCTGAAGCTAGATTTGAACCAATAGTAAACAAACGATCTTGTACTTCTTTTAAAATAGTTTTTTGATGATCCGTTGGAACCAAATCCCTAAGCATTCCAATATAAGAATTCAATTCGTCAACGGTACCGTAGGATTCAATTCTGATATGATTCTTAGGCAAGCGCTTTCCTCCAAAAAGTCCTGTTTCTCCTTTGTCGCCTGTTTTGGTATATATTTTAAAAGACATTGATTGTATGGTTATTTAGCTATGTAGCTAGATGATTTCTATTTATTTATCCACATTATATCGATGAGATGGATCACCGACTTTGATAATATTCTCATTTTTGATATCTGTTTCTACCAATCCATCCCGAAGGCGAATAATCCGGTGAGCATGTTCTGCAATATCAGGTTCGTGAGTTACAATGATCACTGTATTTCCTTGGCGATGAATTTCTTCAAAAAGGCTCATGATCTCGATTGATGTTTTTGTATCCAGGTTACCCGTAGGCTCATCCGCCAAAATAATCGAAGGACTATTAACCAATGCTCTGGCAACAGCAACCCTTTGTCTCTGACCACCAGAAAGTTCATTGGGTTTATGTGTAATTCGATCACCTAGTCCAACAGATTCTAAAGCAAACGTTGCCTTTTCGATCCGTTCAGATTTGCTAAGACCAGCATATACCAAAGGAAGACCAACATTTTCTAAAGCTGAAAGACGTGGCAATAGATTAAAGGTCTGAAATACAAAACCAATCTCTTTATTCCTTACTTCAGCCAGTTCACTATCCGTCATTGTACTGACATTGGTATCATTCAAAATATAATCCCCACTAGTCGGTGTATCCAAACAACCCAATAAATTCATCAAAGTAGATTTACCAGAACCTGAAGGCCCCATTAAAGCTACATATTCATTTCGTTTGATACCCAATGTAATAGACTGCAAGGCATGAACTTTTTCAAGTCCCATCACATAAGTCTTTCTAAGATCTTTCACAGAGATTATCTCTTGCATATTGTTGTGGTTTTGTTGTTATTATGTTTTTATAGCTCAAAGTTTTTTGGAAAACAGAAGAATTACCTTTTATCACTATTGCCGCAGGCAATCTATCCCTTCAAACAAGCATAGCGAGTTTGAATCATTCACTATCGTCGTAGATGATCTATCCCTATCACCGTAGGTGATCTATCCTTTCTCAATCACCTTAGGTACCAAAAAATACCCATCCTTCTGCTTCGGTGCATTTTTCAAAGCCTCCTCACGTGAAAGCTGATGCTTAATTTCATCCTCTCTGAGCACATGCTCCTCTTCAGAAATATGAATCAGAGGCTCCACATTATCCGTATTCACTTCGTTTAGTTTCTCAACCATAGAAAGAATTTCATTTAAATCCTTCTGAATACCATCTCGCTCTTGCTCAGACAACTCCAATCTAGATAGTTTTTCCAACTTCGATATTAGCACTTTGTCTATTTTCATAATAACTATTTAGATAATCGACCTGATTTTATCGTTAAACGAGTGAATATTTATTAATCTTAACGCTTCTTAGAACCAAAGTTACGTAAATGAAAATTTTGTTAGGCTCTTATTTCAAAATTATTCAGACTAATTGTATTTTCGCACAAACTATGTGAGACTTTTTGTAGCTTGAATAGCACCCCGCAGATTTTAAAAACAAACACTTCCGATAATTAATTGGATCAACCTGGATTTCTTCCATATGAAAAATTCTGAGATTAGACACATCGCTATAGCCGGAAATATTGGCGCCGGAAAGACAACACTTTGTGAACATTTAGCCAAGCATTTTGGTTGGGATGTCCATTATGAATCGACTGATAACAACCCTTATCTGAGCGATTTCTATACGGACATGCAACGTTGGTCCTTTAACCTTCAGGTTTATTTCCTTAACAATAGGTATCGTCAGATTTTAAATATTCAGAATGGTGATCGAACAGTTATTCAGGATCGTACAATTTATGAGGATGCTCATATTTTTGCTCCCAATTTGCATGATATGGGATTGATGCCAACGAGAGATTTTGAAAACTATAGCGATCTTTTCGAATTGATGATGTCTCAGGTAAAACCACCAGATTTATTAATCTATCTGAAAGCGAGTATCCCAACTTTGGTATCACACATTCAATCTCGTGGAAGAGATTATGAAGGCTCTATGAGTCTGGATTACCTCAAGCGGTTAAATGAACGTTATGAGACTTGGATCGATGGATATACTGATGGAAATCTCTTGGTGATTAATGCGGATGATATTGATTTTAAAAATAATCCTGCGGACCTTGGGAAGATCATCAATAACGTAAGTGGTGAACTTCACGGTCTATTTCAATAGGTCAAGTTAACAAGTCAAGAAAGGAATAAGTTAGCAAACGAAAAAGTTAGCAATGGTGGTTCGCCTCATTGCTAACTTTTTCTTTTGTTCCTTTGTTAACTTGCCTAAGCTCTATTCTTAGACTTTTTCTGTTTCGCTTTAGTCGGTGCTTCTTTATCATTTACCTCTTCTTTCAACCATTCCTTGATTTCATTCTCCCAAAGATCAGTAGCCATACCTGAGGTGGCAAAATAGATTCCACTCACCAATACAAACATAGTTACAAAAGTGAATATTCTTGCTTTTCGTCTTATCGTTTGTTCTTTTTTTGCTTCATTATAATATCTCATGACAATGGTCTTTTAAAAATGTAAAAATTAAAAGGGAAGACCTGTTTTTATTAGTTTATCGGTTATATAATCTTCAAGACATTTGACTATAAAAAATGCGGTAAGTTAGAATCGTTTTCTAGTTTAACGAGATTTTAACTTCATACCGTATTTGGTGCTAACTAAAGTTTTAAAAGAGGATAGAATTAAAAGTAAGGCTTACTTTTGAGGTCAAACTATATTAGAGAAATATAAAAGCAGTTTAAAGATAAGTTGAAATAAATGCGGTTCTCGTTTAAGCGATCATTCTCGGCTTTCACAAAAAATGTTAGCTAGTTTACACAATTTAAATTGCATCTTTCCGTAATATAATAGATATTGTACTTGTACCTTGCAAAAAGGTATACAACAAAAAAGCTATGGAGATTCAGATCACTCGCATCTTTTTCCCATAAAAAATATAACTAAAGAATTGATTCAAAAATAATTTTATTCTACTTAAAAGTAGATGTAAAATTATGTGCGATCTATTTATTGAAATAAGAGTTTTCGATTACTTGTGGTCGGACGTAAATCGTTTTCCCCGAAGCTAAAAGAATAAGATTACAGGGCAGTTTTTATGGGTATACGGCGAGTTTAAATTTTTAAACTTGCCGTACCTATTTTTTATGAACAACTTCTAAATAAAAAGTCCTCCCTTTTTTACAAAGCCTCCTTCATACATTCCAATAATCGTATCATATCTTTTTCCTCATTGTAAACATTGGGAGCAACCCGAATGGCATTTCCTCTTATTGAAATAAAAACCTTTTTTTGATCAAACTGTTTTTTCAATGCGGCAATATCAATTCCCTCAGGCATACGAATTCCGAACATATGAAAAGCCATTGCAGACTCTGAAGAAAGAGAACATCCTAGGTCTTTAAACTCTGGAAGATATTTTGAAACCAAATTTTTACAATATTCTTGAATGCGGTTTGGTTGCCATTCTCCTAATTGTTGAATCGATGCATTCAACATCGGGACGTAAATAAAATTGCTTTGTTCTCCTACCGAATACCTGGAAGCCATAGGTTTATAATCCGGTTGGTAATTGACCAAGTTTTCAAAACGTTCACTATCTTTTCTATTGATCCAGTTGTCTTCTATTGGAGTTCCTTTATCGAAAGCAGGACCATAGTAGGCTAGACCTAAACCATAAGGACCTAGCAGCCATTTATAACTGGCACATATTAATGCATCTGGTTGAATTTCCTGGACATCAAAAGGAAGTGCCCCAACAGATTGAGTACCATCGATAATCAACAGCGCTCCAAATTCAGTCGTTTTTTTACGAATCGCTTTTAAATCAAAAAGTGTCCCATCAGCCCAATGAATATGAGCTATGCTCACAACAGCAGTGTCTTCGTTGATCGCATCAAGGATCGCTTCATTCCATAGTTCTGTTCGTCGCTCTGGGTTTTGGGAAGCGGAGATGACATTAAGTTTAGCGCCTTTATGTTCTACAATCTTTTGCCAGGAATAGATGTTACTAGGAAACTGTTCACCAACGACAAGGATGGTTTTCTTTTTTGAAAAATCAATATTATTTGCAGCATTAGCAATTCCATATGAAGCAGCAGGAATTAGCACAATCCGATCCGATTCAGAGCAATTAATTAAGTCAGCAAAATTCTTTTTTAAAATTTCAACAGGAGCGAAGAAATCGTCTCTTGAATATTGAAAAGGTTGAAGTCTTTTTTGAAGTTCCTCTTGGCCGATGGCTACTGACTGCTGAGGCATCGGCCCCATATAGGCACAATTCAAATAAGTGATTTCATCCGGAATATTGAAATGATCTTTTTGGCAATTTAGCATAGTAATTTGGTTTGAGATGACTAACCCAAACTACTAAAATCATTTTATTTTACCAAACCTTCATAAAGCCAATTAGATAAAGCTTGTCGATTGTTTTCTCGAATAAAACGAGTTTGATCAAACTTGTTTCGAATGTTCCCTAACTCGATAAAAATAGAAGTAGGTTTTGGCTCTCGTAACATGTGAAGATCTCGAGGTTTGACAGTACCTTTATATTTGCCGTTTTTACGGTTTTTCTGGTATTTAGCTTTTAAAGTATCTCGGACTTTTACTGCCAATTTTTTTCCAACATCGCTACCAGGGAAATAATAAAAGAATACATCCGTCTGGTGACTTTGGTTATTAGAGTCGATATGAATGGTAACGACCGTTTGATCTTTAATTCCTTGTTTTTTATGACGTTCGAAAAGTTCATTGATCGCATCTGATCGTTGATACAGACGAGCTTTTTGGTTTCTAGGAATCTTGAAATTACCCCAACAGTATTCATCGTAGTCGCAAGGCAAAACTTCTCCATCTCTTAATCCATCATTAGGATCTCTAACAATCATGTATGCGATTGCTCCGTGTTCCAATAAATTTCTAACCACTCGAAGTGAAACATCATAAGCATATTCATCTTCGCAAAGTTGCATGTTTCCTCTTTTTCCAACAGCTCCTACATCAGGTCCACCATGACCACTAACGATATAAAACACTTTACCTCTGAGGCTATTATCTTTCAATGGAACATAAGCGTTCTTTTTTCCGAAAATCGGAAATTTACGATAGCCAGAAAGTTTCTTTGAGTTTTCAATAACACTATCATCAATCTTCTCGGTGGCTGCAGTTTTTCTTGCAGCTTCTTCTTTTTTCTTTTTGGCTTTTGCTTTAGCCTTGTCAGCGGCACTTTCTTTTCGAGGAGAAACATTCGTATTATCTGCGAGTAGTTCAGGTTTCTTTTTTGGAGCTGATTTTAAACAATAAAGCTCATGATATGGAACCCAAATGATCTTACTTTTCACCAATGAAGATCTTCTAAGTCGATCCCTTTTTATTCGCTCATTATATTTCTTAACCCGATGGGCAGGTTCCCAATCTGAAAAACCAACAGAGACTTTTATACTCTTGCCATTATATTCGTAGATGACTACCGGGAGAATATATTTTTTACCAGAAGTTAATTTTGCTCCTTTCTTCAGTTTATTCATTTTATAAAACTGCTCAAAGTTACAATCAAAGCCTGCCAAATGATACCTCTTCAATAATGAATTAACATTATCGCCAGATTTAGCGGCTACTTGATGGTAGTATGGGGCTTCCTCATGAGCTGATAAAGCAATAGAAGAGGAAAAAAGGAATAAAAATAATAAAAGGAATTTGTACATTTTTTAGAGTCTTTCTATTTTCTCGCGGCCAAAGATATCGTAATTAACAGATTTATCCAATTTAGGCCATAAAAGATTGAAACGTTAGTTAATTATAAAAGATTTGATCTAAGTATTTATTTTAAGTTTTTATTAATTCCACTCCTCACTCCTCACTCCGTCGCCTCTACCCCTTATCACTATCGTTCGCAGAACGATCTATCCCTATTCCGATTTATCGGAATCTATTCCTATCACCGTAGGTGATCTATCCCTATTCGACCGCAGGGAGAATCTATTCCGGTAAATAATCCTTCAGCAAATACCCCTCTTCCTCATCAAAAGGAATCTGAAACTCAAAATTCAAAACCTTAATCGTTATTTCACCTACTGTTTGGATATTCAATTTTTTATTCTTCCAAGCTCCTGTTATGATATCTTTTGCATCTTTGAAAAATCCGGATTTTCCCAAAGGGATTTCAAAATTAATAGGGAGTTTGAATTCCGTATCTGCGGGCATTTGAATACTAACGGGTTGATGTACAGTTGTTGTATGTTTACCTTCAACATATACATCAAAGTCCAATGAAGTGATTTCTCCTCCAAAAGGGTTTGGATTTTTTAAAACGGCCTTGGCTTCTGTAAGTAAAAGTAATTTAGGGAAAGGGACTACTTTATTGATTTTAATTTTCTCCAATTTTACAAATTCTATATCCTTTACGCCACCATTTTTTTGAAAAAAGTAATAACCAGCCAACCCAAGGGCCGCAAGTATCGTGATTATAGTTAATAGTCGTTTCATTTAAGTGTTTTATATGTTGGTTTAAATTACTGACTGTCCTTGAAAACCTTTACAATTATATGAATATTCATAGTCCCGAAAATAGTTATTTTTACACTAATTATGAATCTTGCTAAAGAAATAGGTATCCTTTTACAAAAGGAAATTAAAATTGAATGGAGGCAGAAGCATGCCATTGGAGGAATATTGCTTTATGTGATCTCTACAATTTTTGTGGTATACTCAGCAATCAAGAGTGTTGACCCTAATGTTTGGAATGCATTATTCTGGATTGTAATTCTATTTGCAAGTGTCAATGCGCTTGTCAAAAGTTTTATTCAGGAGAATAGTAGCCGCCAACTGTATTATTATACCTTGGCCAATCCGACAGCAATCATTCTAGCCAAGATTATTTATAATTCCGGATTATTACTTTTATTAAGTTTGTTATCCTACGGAGCATTTATTTTGTTTGCTGGAAATCCGGTAAAAGACATCGGCCAGTTTTTCGCTGCCATATTTTTAGGGAGTCTTGGCTTTTCAATTACGTTTACTTTTATCGCGGCGATTTCGGCAAAAGCGAATAATTCAGCGACACTGATGGCTATTTTGAGTTTCCCATTGGTGATTCCCATTATTCTGACTTTATTAAAATTATCAGCTAATGCACTTCGCTTAATGCAGGATACGGCAATTTGGAAAGATATACTTACCTTATTAGCGATTGATTTATTGATGATCGCAATGGCCTTTATACTGTTTCCATTTTTATGGAGAGACTAAATTCATGTGATTATATAGCCATAAAATGATATTGCTATATAACTACATAACCACATAACTTTCTAACTATATAAATACTATGATGCGAAAATATTGGTGGAAATATCTTGGAGTTGCTTTGATCGTATATTCATTTACGGTAGGGCTTTTAGTTCCTTTGAAACCAGGGATTTATAGTTATGATCCAGGATCAATGAACACTGGCCAAACGTATACCTTGTCAGTTACGGGTTATAATACCTTTTATACAAAAGCAAAAGATCCGATTAGAGTTTGGTTGAAATATGATAGCATTCATAATATTGTTGCAACTAAGGTTAAGATATTGGATGATCGAAAACTAGAAGCATCTTTTCAGATTCCAAAATATCTTCCAACAAATGATCGGGTAGGAGTGATGTCTCTAATTGTGGATGATGATCATGATGGTTTTGCAGTCATGCCATCAACGATTTTTATTAAACAGGATTCTCTTGATAAAAATACTCAATTAGGTTCTGTATCGTGGACTCAATCAAAAATTCAGGGGATACATGGAAAGGATCAATTCAACTTCCCTTTTCGGGTTCAATTGTCAGAAACCATTAGAAACCTTTATTACCATGTTCCATTCTGGTTTGCAATGTTTATCATCTTTATAGCTGGAATTTCTCAGAGTATCCAATACCTCAGAACAGGAAACCAAGAATATGATTATAAATCGATGTCCTTTACTATGGTGGGGACAATCTTTGGAATCATTGGATTATTTACCGGGATGATTTGGGCAAAAGATACCTGGGGAACGTATTGGTCTTGGCAAGAAGTCAAAATGAATATGACCGCAATTGCCTTATTGATTTACCTCTCTTATTTTATTCTCCGGCAGAGTTTTGATGATGATGAGCGAAGAGCAAAAATTAGTGCCGTTTATAGCATTTTTGCTTTCGGAGCTATGATCGCATTATTATATGTGGTACCAAGAATGGTAAGTAGCCTACATCCAGGAAGCGGGGGAAATCCCGCATTAGGTGCAGATGATTTAGACAACTCTATGCGGATGGTGTTCTATCCAGCAATTATCGGATGGACACTCTTTGGTGTTTGGATGACTAGTTTGGTATATCGAATGCAAGTAGTTCGAGATAAGTTGTACGATCTTTAAGAATTATTCTAGAATTTAAGAGGGCTCATATTTTGATCAATCATTCTAAATCTGTCATTCGACTATAATTAGCTGAATAAAAGAGGAGAAACATTTGTTTTAATTAAAAAATAATAAGAGTTTTGGCTCGCAATTAAAGAACTATGAAAAAGTCATTTTCAGTTTTACTTTCGTTATTGTTTTTAATGCAAAATAATCTAATCGCACAGTCTGATAATCAAGACTTTATGCGATCCATCGGAAAGATGTACGTAGTTTATGGCGTGATTGTAGTTATTTTTATTGTATTAGTAATTTTTCTAATCTATCTCGATAGACGTCTAACTAAATTAGAGAACCAAATTAATTAAAAAAATGAGTAAATCCGTTCACGGAGGCTTCCTCGAAAGTGTAAGTAGAAACTTCGACAAAGCAGCTCCTCATTCAGGATTGCACAAAGGTCTTTTAGCTCAGATCAAAGCATGTAATTCTGTTTATCAAATGCGTTTCCCTGTAAAGATCGGAAGCGAGTACCAGGTCATCGAGGCCTATCGTGTACAACATTCTCACCACAGACTTCCAACCAAAGGAGGTATCCGTTATAGCCAAAAAGTAAATCAGGAAGAAGTAATGGCCTTGGCCTCTCTGATGACTTACAAATGTGCTATCGTTGATGTACCCTTTGGAGGTGCTAAAGGTGGAGTAGCAATCTCTCCAAGAGATTATACTGTTTCTCAATTACAAAAAATTACCAGAAGATATACTACGGAGTTGATCCGTAAAAACTTTATTGGTCCTGGTATCGATGTACCTGCACCTGATTATGGAACAGGCAGTCGTGAAATGGCTTGGATTCTGGATACTTATATCACTTTCAAAGGCGGAGAGATTGATGCTGCTGGTTGTGTGACTGGTAAGCCAGTTAATCAAAATGGTATTCAAGGTAGAACAGAAGCGACTGGTCGTGGAGTATATTATGGAATCCGTGAGGCTTGTAGCCACAAAGATGACATGGCAGCTCTTGGTTTGAAACCAGGTTTGGAAGGTAAAACAATGGCTATTCAAGGTCTTGGAAATGTAGGTTACCATGCGGGAGTTATTTCTCAAGAAGAGGGTGGTGTGAAAATCATCGCTGTTGCGGAATACGAAGGTGCAGTCTACAACAAAGATGGTATTGATATTAAGAAGTTATTTAAGCACAGAAAGAAAACCGGATCTATTTTGGATTTCCCTGGGGCTAAAAATATGAAACAGAGAAAGCGGGTTTTAGAAGTGGATTGTGATATCTTAGTTCCTGCTGCATTGGAAGGTCAGATCACCAAAGTCAATGCTGATAAAGTGAAAGCGAAGATTATTGCTGAAGCTGCAAATGGTCCTGTTACTGCAGACGCAGAAGAGATTTTATTGAAAAAAGGTGTAATGGTCATCCCTGACATGTATATCAATGCAGGTGGTGTTACTGTATCTTATTTCGAATGGTTGAAGAACCTCTCTCACATGCGTTTCGGTCGTATGGAAAAGCGTTTCAATGCTAACAAATACAGAAATCTGGTTGAAACAGTTGAAAGAATGACTGGAAAAACCATCGGTGCTAAAGAAAAAGACTTTTTGACTAAAGGTGCAGATGAGGTAGATTTAGTTCGTTCTGGTTTGGAAGAAACAATGATCACAGCTTACGATCAAATTCGAACAAACTTTAAGCGTAACAAAGGCATCAATGATCTTAGATCTGCGGCTTTTGTAAGTGCACTTAAAAAAATCGGTTCTGATTATGAATCATTAGGGATTTTCCCTTAATTAAATATAGTTTATTAGTCATTAGACATTGGTGTCTTGATACCAATGACTAATGACTAATTTTCCTTCAATTTTCTTATCCATATAGTCTTTCCTACCTGATTTTTCCTTCCTATTCTATTAAAAAACTAAAGATTCATTTTTCTTTTTTGTTTGGCGCTAACCGAATTTTATTACAAAATGTACTGAAAAATGCTTTTCACATAAAATTAACAAAGGTTTTTTTAGATTTTGTTTGCAATTTATTTTTTATGTAGATATATTTGCGCTCCAATCAAAGCTATTGAAATTCCCGTAAGCTTTGGTTTTTGTTTTTTTTAAACTCAACCAACAAATTCATGACAGAGAAGTTAGATAAGATTGATTTGAAGATTTTGAAAATCTTGCAACAGAATAGTAAAATTACGAACCTCGATCTTTCAAAAAAAATTGGTTTATCTCCAGCACCAACCCTTGAACGTGTAAAGAAACTGGAAAGCTCAGGCATTATAGAAAGTTATCACGCTATTGTAAATCCTCAAACGATTGGCCTTAGTGTCAAAACTTTTGTTTTAGTTTCCTTGGCTTGGCAAAAAGAAAATGCACTTAATAACTTCATGGAGAAAATCAAAACCATTGAAGAAATTACAGAGTGTTATATCATCACAGGTGAAGCAGATTTTTTAATCAAAATCGTCTGTAAAGATATCCCGACTTACGAGCAATTATTATTCAAGACATTGTCTCAAATCGAGGAGATCGAAAGACTTAAAACATTGATGACTTTATCAACCGTAAAAGACTCAAAACTTTTACCTTACGTTTACGACTAAGTTAATCTTTAAGATAAAACGGAGCCGCTGTTCTTTGTGAACAGTGGCTTTTTTATTTTTTTAAACAGGTTCTATCCCTGGAATGATTATTTTACGCAACCCTGCTAAGAAAACCAATGAAAAAAAACACACTTCTCTGGAAAATCCAATCTCCTCATCCAAAATCTTCTTACCTATTCGGAACCATGCACGTCATGGATCAAAGAGCATTTCGTCATAAAGAAATTGTAGAAGAAAAAATCCTCGAATGTGATATTTATGCGGCAGAGATGAATCTCGATGAAATCAATCAGGCGGCTATGGCAGAAACCATGGACCTAGATAATGACCTTGGTTTAAGCACACTTTTAAAGCCTAAGATTTACAAACGTCTTGAGAAATTATTTGCCAAGCAAGTAGGAATGCCATTGAGTTATTTTGAGAGTAGTCAACCGCTTTTGATTTCCAATCTATTGACCGAAAGCCAATTGTCTAAGGATATGCCTTTGTCTCTGGACGCTACACTTTGGGAGTTTGCAAAAGAAAACGAAAAGGTTACCATAGGTGTTGAAACCTTTGAAGAACAAATCGAAATCCTAACTAATATTCCTTTGGATTATCAACTTAAAGGACTCATCGATTTGATTCAGAATTATAAAAAATTTAAAAAGCAATTATTAAAGTTAACCAAACTGTACGAACAAGGAGATATTCAAAAACTTTGGAAGACTTCAAAAAAACAAGCAGGATCTATGCGTAAATTGATGATCTATGATCGCAATAAAATTATGGCAGACCGAATTGCTAATCTCGCATCTGAACAATCGATATTCGCCTCAGTAGGTGCTGGACATTTAAGTGGAGGTAAAGGTGTGATCCGATTGTTGAAAAAGAAAGGTCTTAAATTGAAACCTGTAAAAATTAAAACTACAGGAGATTCACATTCAGACTAGATCTTGTAATCAAGACCTAGTAGATTTTTAAAATACAATACGAATGAATAAATATTTCTTATTTTATTTACTAATCGCATTTAACATTTTTAGCTGTGAATCTATTACTAAAACAAGCAAGAATCATCTAGCATATGAACATAATGAAAGAGGAAGTAGCTATTTAAACTATTTTCTCTATGATGAAGCTATAGTTGAATTTAAAAAAGCAGTTGAACTTTCAGATGATACTGACAACAATAAAGGGCAATATATTAGAAATTTGGGACTGACATTTCTTGATTTAAACCAAAAAGATTCTGCTGTTTATTATTATAAAACTGCATTGAATTTCTATCCTAAAAACACCTTTGATTATTACTGTATTTCTGGTGACATTGACTTACTCGCAGGAAATATCAAATTTGGGTTATTAAATCTAAAAAAAGCGATAAGACTAAATCCAGAGAACGTTGTTGCAAATAATGCTGTAGGCTTGTTATACAGTGGTACTTATGGAGAAGAGTATATCGACTATAAGAGGGCTTTAAAATATAATATTAGAGCCTATGGTGCAGGAAAAAGTCCAACGTTGAAATTTGTTCTTGCTTCTAATTATTATCATTTGGAGGAAATGGAAAAAGCCGAAAAATTATTTGAAGAGCTAATAGAATTCAATAGATTAGATGCAGATTCAAGATGTTACCTAGGCTTAATATCATACTTTAATGAGGACTTTGAAAAGGCAAAAGAACATTTTAGAGAATTGAGTACATTAGATCATAATTACGATTCAGAATTAAAAGAAATTTATGAAGAAATTGGGATGTCTAACTAAGATAGAACAGTTACGACAATACTTGAAATTTTAATAACCGCTAAAGGGGACTGCGTTTGTACTAGGTCGTATTTATAAGTCGCCTTGCATTTTGCCTAAGGGCAAATCGCCATGATCTAGTTCGGCTTAAGCGTTGCAAAATCATGATGGTTTAACAATGGGGATCTAAATTTTTCTGGTTAAAATTTCTATTGGGACTAACATTTTTTATCCTGAAACGTTCTATAGGTAAGCACAATAGCGAAAGTAATTAAACAAAATAGTTTCAAAATTGAGTACTATGGTTTTTGTTCTAATTGATATAGTGATGTTGTAATGTAGGTTCTATAACTATATGACCAAATGACTATCTCTATATTCTAGAACGAATGTTATTTGACTATAAATTTCTAACTACGTACTTATCATTATTTTGTCCTACTTATGTACGCAACAACAATCTATGAATAACAAGAGATGCCGGATTTTTCTTTTACTGATTTTTATTTGTCAATTTCTTTATTCCCAAAACAATTTTACGTTAAGTGGTTACATCAGAGACGGCTCCAATGGCGAGACGCTGATTGGAGCAAATATTTTTAATAAAAATAATCCAGGAGAAGGTACGACTAGCAATGTTTATGGCTTCTATTCTCTCACTCTACCTGAAGGAGAATATATTTTTTCCTTTTCTTACTTAGGATTTACCAGCAAGGATTTTACAGTCGAATTAAATGCAGATACCCGCTTAACAGTTGATTTAGTAGAAGGTATAGAAATCCAAGAAATCATTGTCACTGCTGAAGCAAAAGATCAAAATGTTTCTGGTACAGAAATGGGAACGATAGATCTTCCTGTCGATAATATCAAAACGCTTCCGGCACTTTTAGGAGAAGTCGATATTCTAAAAACCTTACAATTACTTCCAGGTGTTTTATCTTCAGCAGAAGGTAATGCTGGTTTCTATGTTAGGGGAGGAGGGCCTGATCAGAATTTGGTTTTATTAGATGAAGCTGTCGTTTACAACAGTGGACATATGCTTGGGTTTTTCTCTGTCTTCAATGCAGATGCAATTAAAAATACAACCTTGATCAAAGGAGGAATGCCAGCCTATTACGGCGGCCGATTGTCTTCGGTTGTGGATGTCCAAATGAAAGATGGGAATAATAAAAATTATGCAGTTACCGGAGGTATTGGTTTGATCGCATCGAGATTAACAGTAGAAGGACCGATCCAAAAAGAGGTAAGTTCCTTTATGGTTTCTGCACGAAGAACCTATGCTTTTGATCTGGCGCAGCCAGCCTTAGAAAATTCTAGTTTTGCGGGGACCAACTATTATTTTTATGATTTAAACACAAAAGTAAATTATCGTTTTTCGGATAAAGATCGTTTATATTTAAGTGGTTACTTCGGTCGAGATGTTTTAAATTTTGCATCGGATCTTAGAGGTTTTTCGTTTAAGATGCCTTATGGAAATGCAACAGGAACACTGCGATGGAATCATCTTTTTAGTGATCGACTTTTCATGAATGTCTCTGCTATTTATAACGATTACGATTTTGCTTTTAATGGATCTCAATCGGATTTTTCAGTAGGTGTAGTTTCAGGAGTAAGAGATTATAATGCAAAAATTGATTTTGATTTTTTTCCGAAACCATCACATGCGATTAAGTTTGGAGCAAATTATACTTATCATAAAATGACTCCGAATTTGGCGAATGCTACTTCGGGAGATGTCGTTTTTGAAAATGATTTAGAAATAAAATATGCTCATGAAGCAGCACTTTATATTCAAGATGATTTTAAAGTTTCTCAAAGGCTCAGTCTTAATTATGGCCTTCGAGCTACGCTCTTTTCCTTAGTCGGACCTTATACTTCTTCTATTACGGGTAAGGTATTTGAAAATTTGGAACCAGTAAAAACCTTTACAGGAATTGAACCGAGAATTAGCGCAAAATATAGTCTGGATAAAACTTCTTCTCTCAAAGCTGGTTTTACCATGAATAATCAATACATCCATTTGGTTAGTAACTCAACGAGTACTTTGCCTACAGATATTTGGGTGCCAAGTAGCGAAATCGTGAAACCTCAAAAAGGGATTCAATATGCGTTGGGGTATTTTAAAAACCTAGCAAATGATAAATATGAAACTTCCGTCGAAGTGTATTATAAAGATTTAAAAAATCAAATTGACTATGGTGAAAATTATGTCAATGATGTAGCGGAAGATGTAGAAAATGATTTTGTTTTTGGTACTGGACGTTCTTTTGGAATCGAACTTTTTTTAAAGAAAAGCAAAGGCGATTTTAATGGATGGATCGGATATACGCTTGCAAAGACAGATCGAATATTTGAAGACATCAATGAAGGTAAACGTTTTAATGCCACCTACGATCGGACTCATGATTTGTCAGTTGTTTTTAATTATAAAGTAAATCCCAAGTGGCAATTCGGAGGTGTCTTCGTTTATGGAACTGGAAACTCTTTTACACCCATTAAGAGTTTGTACATTATTGAAAATAATTTGAATGTAGAATATGGAGGAAGAAATAGTGCGCGGGTTGAGGCTTATCATCGGATGGATCTTTCTGCGACATTAACCCCCAAGCCTTATAGCGATAAAAACTTTACCTCAAGTTGGACCTTCTCTGTTTACAATTTATACAATAGAAGAAATCCATTTTTTATATCCTATTTTACGGAAACTAGTCCCGACAATTCAACAGCAAGAGCTTCTGCTTTTAAGGTGTCTTTGTTTCCGATAATTCCGTCCGTAACCTGGAACTTTTCATGGAATGGAAAGAAGAAGGATGAAGAAATAAAAATAAAGAATTAAGCATGAACAAAAGCATACTTCTAATCTTTTTCTTACCCATTTTCTTCTTCTCTTGTGAAGAAGAGTTTATTCCGGACATTACAACAGATCCGCAAGATATTGTAGTCGAAGGATACATCGAAGCAGGTGATTTAGAATTGCCACCCTATGTTTTTTTGACTAGAAGCCAGCCATTTTTTTCAGAAATAGATCTTGGAAATTTAGATGACTTCTTTGTGCATGATGCAATTGTGAATGTTTCCAATGGTTCAGAATCAGTTTCCCTAGAAGAAATCTGTTGGGACAATTTAGATTCAAATTCACAAACGTTAGTTCGTGAACTTTTAGAACAATCAGGGATTGGCGGAATAGATTCTATCCCTGGAAATTTTTGTGTGTATATAGATTTAGGTTTTGGGATGATTGGCGAATTAGGAAAAACATATGACTTGAGTATTGAAGTTGAAGATAAAATGATTACTGCGTCCACTACTTTACAAAACCGAGTTTCATTAGATTCATTTCAGTTTATTCTCCCAGAAGGTGACTTGCCAGATACGCTCAGAGAGTTGCGAGTTGTATTTAATGATCCTCTAAATGAAATAAATTACTATCGTTATTTTACAGCGATTAATGACGAACGATTTATTCCTGGATTTAATTCCGTGGCAGATGATGCACTGTTTGATGGTCAAACTTTTGAGTTTCCTTTGCCGAAGGGTGAGTCAAGAAATTCGACTTCAGGCCCAACGGCTTTTGGCTTATACGTAGTAGGGGATAGTGTCAGTGTAAAATGGACAACCATCGATCAAGCTAATTTTAATTTTTGGAATACCTTGGAATTTAATGCAATCAATCAAGGGCCTTTTTCAACGTACACTCGAGTCGAATCTAATGTGGATGGGGGGATCGGAATATGGGGAGGCTATGCTTCTTTTTATTATAATTTAATAGTCGAATAGGTAAAAAAAATGTTTTGCGAATTTTCGCTAATTTGTTATGCTGTTTCTAAAATATTCTTTACATTTGGTTATTGGATGGAATAAAATTATCTATTGGTTTCTATCTAACCCTTAAATCCGCTTAGCTATTAAAAGGCATGTGTAAATTAGACTGAGAGAGAGTATAATTTTTCCTTCCTTAAATTTTTATAATTATAAACCGAAAAGATAAAATAGGACTTAAGTATAATTCTTAAGATGTATGCTTGTGTCTTGAAGAAACCGTAGCTAGGATGGTAAACGAATCAACCTGTTACTGTATAGTGTAAATTAATTAAATGCAGAAATGCTGATTTTAAAGCAGTGGCATCTTCTTTTAGGAGGTGCCACCTTTTTTGTTAGAACCTGTCCTAATTTTGTTTTCGACATCGAAGGATAAATTTTGTACAAGTTCTTTGAATTCCTTTTTATAACTTTATGATATGGATATTCAAATCACAAAAAATAGTAAGACAGCAATTCTCATTGGTGCTAGTGGTTTGGTCGGAAAATATTGTTTGAATTTCTTACTAGCTTCTCCTGCCTATAATAAGGTTTTGGTTTTAGGAAGGAAGTCGGTCGAGCTGGAGCATGATAAATTAGAAGAACACCTCATCGATTTTGAAAAGCTAGAAGATCATAAGGATTTAATTAATGGCGATGATTTATTTTGTTGCTTGGGAACGACGATGAAAAAAGCAGGAAGTGAAGAAGCTTTTCGACGAGTAGATTATACCTATACCCACCAGATAGCAGAGATCGGAGCTAAAAACAAAGTGAATCAATTTTTGTTGGTTTCAGCTCTAGGAGCAGATAAGGATTCTCTCTTTTTTTATAATAGAGTGAAAGGCGAATTAGAAGAAGAGATCAAGCGGATGCCTTATTGGGCCG
Organism: uncultured Saprospiraceae bacterium; assembly: GCA_937921595.1. GTDB lineage: Bacteria > Bacteroidota > Bacteroidia > Chitinophagales > Saprospiraceae > JAHDHW01. Next base: position 7,152 of record CAKZTD010000016.1, on the reverse strand, counting down.
TTTATATTTTTCAACCTTCTTTATTGCTTGGTGAACGAAATGAAAATCGTTGGGGCGAAGCATTAGCCCAAAGACTTGGTAGAGGATTTGATCGATTAACAGGAGGCTTGCTAACGAAGATAAGACCAGTCGAAGCTGATGTTGTCGCGAAGTCAATGGTGATTGCAGCACAGCGTTTAGAAAAGGGGATAAAGGTTTATTCTTCTCATGATCTACAGGTCATCGCTGCTTCTGAAAATCAAAAAATCCAGAACAGAAGGTAGATTTCCCAAAGGATTTCCTATTTTCGTCTCTTCACGATTAAAAAAATAAACATGAGCGTCAAACATAATTCAGAAATAAAAATTAAGGTAGGTTTAGATGAAGCAAAAGTTCCAGTTCAGATAGATTGGGAAGCTTCAGACAATCCAAATGGAGAAGGAGCAAAGGAATGTAAAGCTTTTTTACTTTCTATCTTCGATAAGGAGACTAAAGACACCATGAAAATTGACATTTGGACTACAGAAATGCAAATCAATGAAATGGATCGATTCTTTTTTCAGACCTTAAGAGCAATGGCTGATACCTATTATAAAGCCACTCAAAACCAAAAACTAGCGAGTCAGATGCAACGATTCGTTCAGTTTTTTGGAGAAGAAACGGAGATTCTACCTAAATCAGGAAAAGAGGAAGCATAGGCATTAATTTATTTACAATTTATTTATATAAATAGCATATTTTGTATATATTTAAGTCGTTGAGTAGCACGTATTAATTTTTTTAACATTTTTAACTTTGAAAAGCAGCCCAAAACCGATTATTTTAAGATTTCTTGGCACGCTTTTTTCGTTATTTTTTTACGTACGATAATCTTACTATTAACGAAAATATCCAAAACCATGAAAAAAGCATTCCTTGCTATCTCAGCTTACTTCATCTCAGCTTTAATTGGCGTCTCTTTCTTTTTCTTCCTTTTTAAGGTTCTTTCTTTTAATTACTTCTTAGGAATGGGCATTATTTCTTTGCTTGTTTTAGTATCTGTAATGCTAATTATGGATAAAGATTTTATTCAGGAAGCCGAATAATTTTTATTTATTAAAAAAATATTCCTACGTTATTTTTCTAAAGATATTTGTGTAGTTATCCCATAACTTCCTTACAGTCAGTTATTTCAATAATCTTTAGAAATCAAAAGAACTCATCAATAATTTCATCCCATCACTTAGTTTAAAAAAGAACTTTATTTTTTCTCTTCTTTTCCTTGTTTTTTCACAAAATCAAATTACTTTTGCAGCTGGTGAGGGTCATATGACTAGCTCCTTTTGAACTCCCCCAGGGTGGAAACGCAGCAAGGGTAGAAAGTTGAGCGGTTCGTTATGATTTCTCACCTCCTTTTTTTTATCAATTCTAATTCTTCCTCTTTTCTTATTTATTTAAATCACTTTGATTTCTTGTAAAGCCATTCAACCCTTTCTTTTTAATTATACAGAATTTTTTATTTGCTGACTCCGAAGCTCATCTCCTTTACATTTTGGAAGGTATATTCACTCATTTATAAATTCACTCATACCAATATTTCAATATCTTCTGATTACCTTTGTGGGAAATTACAATAACCACTAAAAAAAATTAATCCATGAAGTTTTTCATTGATACCGCAAATCTGGAACAGATTAAAGAAGCCCGTGATCTTGGGATCTTAGATGGCGTAACGACCAATCCTTCCTTAATGGCAAAAGAAGGAATTTCCGGAAAAGAAAACATCTTGAATCACTACAAGCAAATTTGTGAAATCGTTGATGGCGATGTAAGTGCTGAAGTAATCTCTACTGATTTTGAAGGGATGGTGGAAGAAGGAAAAGTATTGGCAGCGATCGCTCCTAACATTGTGGTCAAAGTACCAATGATTCAAGATGGTGTGAAAGCAATTCGTTGGTTTTATGATAATGGAATTAGAACAAACTGTACGCTTGTGTTCAGTGCAGGTCAAGCAATTCTTGCTGCCAAAGCTGGGGCAACTTACCTAAGTCCTTTTATTGGTAGAATCGATGATATTGGTTGGGATGGAATGGATTTGATCAAACAGATTGCAGAAATATACGCGATTCAAGGTTATGAAACAGAGATCTTAGCGGCTTCTGTTAGAAATTCAAAACACATCGTTGATGCAGCGATGTCTGGAGCTGATGTCGTGACTTGTCCTTTATCTTCAATGTTAGGTTTATTAAAACACCCATTGACTGATAGTGGATTAGCGAAATTCTTAGCAGACTACGAAAAGTCAAACGCGTAAAAAATAATAAGTATTACCTATCAGTACTTAAAATATTGCTATTCTTAATTTGCTCTAAGCTAAGAAAAAAACGGTATTAGGTATTAGGTTTTCGGGCTCTCCGAATGCCGAACACCTAATACCGCTTACACTCAGGCTAAAATTAAGCTAATTGAAACTTTACAAATACCTTTCAAACCCGATTAGCATAAGTAGTAAAAGAGAATTAAGTTATAATGGAAAATTAAGATTTTTCTAAGGCTTAAACCTTTTTTATTTTCTTACACAATTCTCCCCAATACAATTTCTATCAATTTCTCTACCGACTGTTTCGGCTTTTCACTAAAGGTTCCTTTTGCTCGATTAGCCAATAATGCATTGCAGGAAATAGCATGATGGCCGAGGACATTTGCAAGGCCATAAATTCCAGCAGTCTCCATTTCGAAATTTGTTATTCTCAGACCATTATGATCAAAGTCGGCAAGTACATCAAGCATGCCATCGATTGAAGTAGCAGCTCTAAGTTGACGACCTTGAGGAGCATAAAAACCAGGACAGGTTACCGTCACGCCTTTATGCATGTCGTAGCCAATTTTTTTAATCAAGTCTTTATTACCTTGAGCAAAATAAGGGCGAAGTGGAAAAGCCGTTTTCTCTTGGGCATATCTCAAAAATACATGCTGAAACATCGTCTCATCTGCATTATTAAAATGTTCATAAAAATGCATCAAGCCATCTAACCCGATCGCCATTTCAGAAACAAGCATGCTATCTACCGGAATATCTTTTTGCAAACAACCAGAAGTTCCTATTCTGATTATCTTCAGACTTGTCAATTCTTCCTTGACCATTCGAGTTTCAAAATCGATGTTAACCAAGGCATCCAATTCGTTTAAGACAATATCAATATTATCTGTTCCGATACCTGTCGAAATAACAGAGATCCGTTCTCCATTTAGTTCGCCAGTATGAGTAACAAATTCTCGCTTTTGAATCTTGGTGTCTACTCGGTCAAAAAACTTAGAAACCTGTGAAACCCGGTCTGGATCGCCAACAGTAATAACCGTATTGGCCAGCTGCTCTGGTCGTAGATTTAGGTGGTAAATACTTTGGTCAGGATTGATAATTAACTCAGATTCAGGAATTCGTGTCATTATTTTTTCAAATTTTACTTATAGGACGAATTAAAATTATGGATAAACTATTTTGATATTCTGAAAAATATTCATTCAATGAGTATAAGGAGTTGAATGGATGTTTTTTAGGATATCTTAAGAAAAATAGCTTATCCAATAATTCCGTCTAATAAGTTTGTAACTTAAGATGGCTATTTTGTAAAAATATGATTTAATTTGCATAAAATTTAAACAGGTTCTAAATCTTTCAAATCTAATACAAATGAGGAAAATATATCACTTGGCATCTTGTAGTACTTGTGCGCGAATTATCAAAGAGCTAAACAATGGAGAAGGCTTTGAACTTCAAAATATCAAAGAAGAGAAAATGACGGCTAAGCAGTTGGAGGAAATGGCTGAAAAAACCGGCTCATACGAATCCCTTTTTAGTAGAAGAGCCATGAAGTTCAGAGGGCTGGGCTTGCATGAAAAAACACTCAACGAGAAGGATTATAAAAAACTTATTCTTGAAGAGTATACTTTTTTAAAACGACCAGTGGTTTGGATAGACGGAGAAATTTTTGTGGGGAATTCTAAAAAAGTAGTAGCTGCTGCGGTCGCTAAGTTAGGAGAATAAATTCATCAAATTTATAACAAAGAAAAAATGAGTAATTCAAAACCATCTAGAAAAGACATCCAAACTTATTTCGAAACGTTACAAGATAATATCTGTGCAGCATTGGAAGAGGCTGATGGCGGTGGTACATTCGAAGAGGACCTTTGGACGAGAGCTGGAGGAGGAGGAGGCCGGACAAGGGTTTTTCAAGGGAAGGTTATAGAAAAAGGAGGTGTAAATTTTTCTGCAGTAGAAGGGGAGTTACCAGAGAAAATAGGAACGGCCTTAAAGCTTTCTCCAGGTAGTAATTTTTTTGCTAGTGGTGTTTCTATTGTATTGCATCCATTCAATCCGCATGTTCCAATTATTCATATGAATGTTCGGTATTTTGAAATTACAGATCCGGAAACGAAAGCAGTGACTACTTGGTGGTTTGGTGGAGGAATTGATCTAACACCTCATTATGTCAATAAAGAAGATGCTCAGTTTTTTCATCAAAAGCTAAAGTCAGCTTGTGATCTTTCCGATCCAACTTTCTATCCTAAATTTAAAAAATGGGCTGATGATTATTTTTTCATTCGACATAGAAATGAAACTCGAGGAATTGGCGGAATTTTCTTTGACCGATTAAATGAAGAAAGTGGTTTATCAAAAGAAAATTTATTTCAGTTTGTTAAAAACGTAGGAGAATCTTTTGCTCCGATTTATACGCATTTTATAAAAAATAATAAAGAGCTTCCTTTTTCAGAAAAAGAAAAAAATTGGCAACTCCATCGACGTGGACGTTATGTAGAATTTAATCTAGTATGGGATAAAGGAACTAAGTTTGGTTTAGATACGAATGGTCGAACGGAATCCATCTTGATGAGTATGCCTCCAACAGCAAAATGGACCTATGATTTTCAAACAGAAGAGGGTAGTCGAGAAATGGAAACACTTAGTTTGCTAAGAAAAGAAATTGATTGGGTTTAAGAAATTCTAAGTTTTTAGTTTGTTCTTTTTAAATGAAGAAGCGTAATTCACTTATTTATAAATTTGCTCATTCACTCATTATAAAATTAATTACAATTCAAAATAATATCATCGGTCAAAATATGATTGCTCTCATTGCCAGCCCGATCTTTAATGAAAATTGCGTAAACCAATGTATCGATTGGATATAAATCCGGTAGAGGAGTAAGACAAAGATTTAGAAAAGGATTGTCAAAAGCAATACAGCAGGAAGTAGGAATTTGAATAGCAATTTCACCGGAGATACCATTGCCCGTTCCTTGCAAAGGAACAAAAGGTAGTTTGTAAGTAAGTGGAATACCATCAGTTAACCGGATATCGTCAAAGTAGACATCCAAAGAATCATTCATACTTCCCAAATCGCCATCACCATCTGTATAACTAAAGGTCACAATTATGGAATCTTCTAAACCTGTACCTTGGTTCATAAAGTTTCTGCTCAGGCTTGTAAACTCAATAACTGGTTCAATCGGATAATCCGGCGGTTGAGTACAAGAGATCAAAAAACTTATTAAAATTAGCGAGTAGAGGAAGAAAGATTTCATATTAAAATGTCTTTAAGTGACGGAACAAAATTATTCATAAGCTATTTTGATTTTGAAAAAATATTGAAATAGCTGACTAGAAGGAAGTTATGAGATGATATTTCAAATATCTTTAAAAATAATAATTTATGAATAATTCCGTCTAAAAGTTTATTATTATAAAAACAGTAATTTTACGCTTTAAAATATAACGTCAATTTACAGAAAATATTAGTTAATTGCTTGAAGCACGACTAAACAAAAAGATTGAATGACTTTCGAACAACAAAGAATCTTTTTTCAAGATCGAATTTCAAAAGTAGATGATTCTAACTTTGAAGAACTCGCCCTTGATTTGTTCGTTTTTCAATCTAGATTCAATCCTTTATACGAGCGCTTTTTAAGTTTGTTGAAAAAAGATCCTTCTAAGATCGAGTACTTAGAAGAAATTCCTTTTCTACCGATCAGTTTTTTTAAAAACAAAACAATCAAAACTGGATCATGGCAATCTTCCGCAATTTTTGAAAGTAGCGGAACGACTAAACAGATAACAAGCAAACATGAAGTTCGTTCAATAGATTGGTACACAAAAAATACAGAGACAGGCTTTCAAAACTTTTATGGTCATCCGAAAGACTTTTGCTTTTTAGCACTTCTTCCTTCTTATTTGGAACGATCCGGATCTTCTTTGGTATTAATGGCTGATCATTTTATTAAACAATCAAAATACAAAGAGAGTGGATTTTTTTTAGATAATCATGGAGAACTTTCAAAACGATTATCATTTTTAAAAGAACAAAAAATACCTACAGTCCTGATTGGCGTAAGTTTTGGACTCTTAGATTTTGTAGAAAATCACCAGATTGATTTTCCGGAATTAATCGTCATGGAAACCGGAGGCATGAAAGGCCGAAGAAAAGAGATGACTCGAAGAGAATTGCATGCACCTTTGAAGAAAGGATTTGGTGTCGAAAATATTCATTCAGAATATGGAATGACCGAGTTGTTTAGCCAGGCTTACTCTAAAGGCGGTGGACGATTTTCCTCTGCACCAACAATGGAGATATTGATTCGAGATATCTCGGATCCGTTTACTATTTTGAAAAAAGGTAGGCATGGAGCGATTAATATTATTGACTTAGCAAATTTAGATACTTGTGCATTTATCGCAACAGATGATCTAGGAAAAATGCATTTGGATGGTGCTTTTGAAGTGCTTGGACGATTAGATGCAAGTGATATCCGCGGATGTAATTTGATGGTAGGGGAGGAGGTCAATTAGCAAATTAGCAATTGGAAAGTTACCTAGAGATTTCTCATTTACTAATTATTTGATATCAGATAACTCAAGTAAGTCTTAACAATATAAACTTCAAATTTCAAGTTTTAAAAACAAAAAATATTTTGAAAACTATACTTTGTATTTGCAGTCTTGTTTTAATTTCTTTGAACCTAGGTTTTGGGCAAACAGATAAAGAAGATCTAGAGAAATACTGGACTTACCGAGATCGATTTCTTGGAGAAGATGGGAGAGGTGGATTTATTAGTATTGGGCCGGATCAAGGTCAAAGTTTACCTGCATCATCTAGAGATAAAAGCCGAGATTGCCTAAGAGATTGGGCGCTGATACAATCT
>CAKZTD010000015.1 GCA_937921595.1 uncultured Saprospiraceae bacterium | reverse complement strand
TTCCTTTTTTCTTTGAATCAAAGTCTAGTCTTAATTTTCCTAAGGATAAAAATACAGGTCTTCAAAAAGAATTCGATGCTTACCTAAATGGAAAACTTCGATATTTTAACGCTGAATTAATTGATATTGGAAAAAAATATGACTGGATTACCAATCCTTCCAATAATTATAAATATGACATCCAGAAACATTGGACTGAAATAGAAGATCTTTCACAGGATGCTGGTGATATAAAATTTACTTGGGAAAAGTCTCGCTTTTCTTTTTTACATACTTTGATTCGGTATGATTATCATTTTGAAAAAGATAATGCAAATTTAGTTTTTAGCGAGATTGAAAACTGGATAGACGCTAACCCAATTAATCAAGGGCCAAATTATAAATGTAGCCAGGAGATTTCGTTGCGAACACTTAACTGGATATACGCATTATATTATTACAGAGAGAGTTCAGCATTGACGAAAAAGCTTTTTAATCGAATTATACATACGATCTATTGGCAACTAAAACACGTCTATAGTAACATTAATTTTTCTAGAAAAACAGTTAGGAATAATCATGCAATAACCGAGGTTTTAATGCTTTACCTCGGAGGTTTACTTTTCCCTTTTTTTCCAGAAGCTAAAAAATGGAAGAACAAAGGAAAGCAGTGGTTTGAAGAAGAAATTGCTTACCAGATTTATGAAGACGGAACCTTCTTGCAATATTCCCATAATTATCATCGAGTATTAATTCAGCTTTTAACTTGGGCTTTTTATTTGTCTTCAATTAATGATGAAAAATTTTCTAAGCTCACTTATCAAAGAGCTAAAAAGTCTTTGGATTATTTATCACAATGTACAAATGATGAAAGTGGGCAACTTCCAAATTATGGAGCAAATGATGGGGCACTTTTTTTCAAACTAAATAATCAAGCCTATAGAGATTATCGGCCTCAATTAAATGCGCTTCATTTTTATTTTAATCGAAAACCAATTTACGATCAAGAGCATTTAAAAGAAGATATCCATTGGTTTTCTGCTAATCTAAATGACAACGCTGAGGATTCTGCTTTCCAGATAAAACAACAAAAGATTGCTTCCTTTCCAATCGGTGGTTATTACACCATCAAAGAAAAAGAGAATTTTACTTTTATAAAATGTGGTAGCTATAAGGACAGACCCTCTCATGCCGATAATCTTCATTTAGATATCTGGCACCAAGGTGAAAATATCTTAAGGGATGCTGGAACCTATAAATATAATACAGAACCTGAATTAGTCAAATATTTTAATGGTACCAAAGCACATAATACGGTGACCTTAGGTGATCATGACCAAATGCTGAAAGGTCCAAGATTTATCTGGTTACATTGGTCAGAAAGAGTAAGTGCAAATCTCGAAGAGAAAGAAGATTACTACCTATTCAATGGAAAGATCAAAGCATTTAAAAATCTTGGCGATAATATATTTCACACTCGTTCAATAAAAAAACATAAAGAGCAAACAATCTGGGAAGTAGAAGATACTGTAGAGCATCAGACGTCTTTACCAATAAAGCAATTTTGGAATATCGATTCTTCTTTTACAAAAGATTTTAAAATATCTGCATTTGACGAAAACGATCAACCAATAAATCCTACCTTTGTGAAGGGCTTTTTCTCAGATCACTATGGTATCAAGGAAGAAAGCAAGGTGATCGTTTTCGAGTCCTTTTCAAAACAAATCAAAACTACGATACAAAAGAAATGAACATACTATTAATACATCAGTATTTTTTAGAAAAAGATGATGGAGGAGGGTCCAGATTCAATGAGATGACAAGAGTTTGGGAAGAAGAAGGACATACAACAACGGTTCTTGGAGGAATGGTGCACTACAATACTGGAAAGAAAAGAGAACGTTACAAAGGCAAATTTACTTTTCATGATCAACATTCTGAAAAGACGACCGTTTTACGCTGTCATGTGTCTGAAGCTTATAATGTAAATTTCCTAGGTAGACTTTGGGCTTATTTTTCATTTGTCTTCTCAAGCATCTACGCAGGCCTTTTCAAAACAAAAGGAAAGTTTGATATTATTGTGGTGACTTCTCCGCCACTTTTTGTTGGGATTACCGCATACGTCTTATCTATTTTTAAAAGAATTCCTTTTGTATTTGAAGTAAGAGATTTATGGCCTGAGTCGGCGATTGACACTGGAGTTTTAAAAAATAAAATGATCATCCGATTAGCTTATTGGTTTGAAGCTTTCATCTATAAAAAAGCAACTTTAGTAAATGTATTGACTCCTGCTTTTAGAGATAAGTTAATCAATGAAAAAAATGTTCCTGCAAAAAAAGTAGTATTTATTCCTAATGCCGCTGATTTTGCAATTTCTGATGGACTCCTAAATTCCGCTTTTGACAGAGATCAGTTTAGAAAAGAAAATGGTTTGGAAGGAAAAACGGTGATTACCTATGTTGGGGCTCATGGAGTAGCAAACCATCTTATCCAAGTGATCGATACCGCCGAAATACTAAAAGATAATCAAGAGGTTTTATTTCAATTGATCGGAAGCGGCATGCAAAAAGACATGCTCAAAAATGAAGCTAGTAAAAGAGGTTTAACCAATGTTAAATTTGTGGATCCTGTTCCAAAAACTGAGGTTTTTAAATATATCCTCGCTTCGGAATTTGGAACTTCTGTTTTAAAAAAGGTGGATACTTTCAAAACGATATATTCAAATAAGACCTTTGATTACATGGCCTGTAAAAGACCAGTACTCATGGTCATTGATGGCGTGTCTAGAAAGCTGGTAGAGGATGCTCAATGTGGTGTTTATATCGAACCAGAAAACCCTCAAGATTTTGCTGATAAGATTTTGGATTATATGAATACTAATAAATCTATTCGAAGTCAACAAGGAGAAGCAGGATATGCTTTTGCAAAAGCTAATTTTGATCGTGATGACTTAGCAAAAAAATATCTAACCTACATTAAAAAAATATTGACCAAAGAACCGGTTATATAACCAATAGTTCCTGAATGAAAAAAATAGACTCTTTTGATTCAATTTCTATTATTGGTTATTCTGGCCATGCTTATGTAGTGGTTGATATTTTTAAAAGCCAAAATCAAATTGTTGAAAACTATTGTGATACAAAAAAGAATTCAGATAACCCATTCCAGTTAAATTATCTGGGAAGCGAAAACGAGGAGCAAGTCGTTGATCAATTAAAAAGACATCAATGGTTTATCGCTATTGGAAATAATAAAATTAGAAAAGTCATTTTTACAAAACTGATCGATAAAGGACTTCAACTTCCTATTAATGCAATTCATAAAACAGCAACCATAGGATCCAATATTGAATTAGGTCGTGGAGTAATGATCGCTGCAAATGTATGTATCAATGCTTGTTCAACAATTGGAGATGGTGTAATATGTAATACCGGAGCAATTATAGAACATGAGTGTAAAATTGGTAACTTTGCCCATATTGCTCCTGGAGCAGTTCTAGCAGGAAACGTTCATGTTGGGGAAGGTAGTTTTGTCGGAGCAAATAGTGTTGTAAAGCAAGGAATAAACATTGGAAAGCATGTTACAATCGGAGCAGGAACAGTCGTCATCAAAGACATCCCCGATAATGTAACCATCGTTGGAAATCCACAAAGAATCATTCAATCATGATCGAAGAAAAGAAAAAAACAGTCATCCCTTTATCTATCCCACATCTTAATGGTAACGAATGGGACTACGTAAAAGAATGCATAGAAACTGGCTGGGTTTCTTCTGCAGGATCTTATGTCACGACCTTTGAAAATAAGGTAGCGGAATATGCTGGCAGCCAATATGGAATCACTGCGGTTAACGGTACTTCTGGGCTTCACCTTGCGATGCATATGTTAGGGGTCAATGAAGATGATCATGTTCTCGTTCCAAATATAACCTTCATCGCTTCTGCGAATGCTGCGGTTTACACCAATGCCGAACCCATATTTTTGGATGTAGATCCGAATACCTGGCAATTGGATTTAGACATACTTGAATCTTTTTTGAATGAAAATACTACTCAGGAAGATGAGCAATGTATTTTAGAACAAACGGGTATGTGTATCAAAGTCATCATGCCTGTACATGTCCTCGGTAATATGTGTGATATGCCACGCTTAATGGAAATTGCTAACAAACATAATATTCATGTGGTTGAAGATGCTAGCGAGTCATTGGGATCTTATTGGAAAGGGCAACACTCTGGTACTTTTGGAGTCATGGGTGTTTTCAGTTTTAATGGAAATAAAATTATCACTACAGGCGGTGGTGGTGTAATTGTAACCAACGATGAAGAGCATGCAAAACGTGCAAAGCATTTGTCTACACAATCAAAGGTAGATCCTGAAACTTATTTCCATGATGAGATTGGATTTAATTATCGGATGGTTAATGTCTTGGCTGCTATCGGTGTTGCTCAGATGGAACAACTTCCAGGTATTATTAAGAAGAAAAAAGAGATTGATGCTTATTATCGAGAACATCTAAATGGAGTAGGGGATATTCGCTTTCAAAAAGTAGAAGATAATGTCGATCCTAATTGCTGGTTGTTTACTTTTTATTCTGAAAAACAAAAAGAAATTCTCGCAGCACTTAAAGAAAATAAAATTATTGCTCGTCCATTTTGGACACCAATGAATCAGCTACCAATGTTTATTGAAAACATTTATGTGACCAAACAAGATCACTCAAAAGATATACATTTAAATTGCCTTAGTATTCCTAGCTCTGTGAATCTAGAAGAAGAACAATTAAAGAGAGTTGTGGAAGTTATCAAACAGGTTTTTAAATAATTTTCAAATAAATAATAATGAATATAATAGATATTCCTCAATTTATAAAAGCTAAAATTTTAGAACGACAGGAGAGTCTTTTCAAAAAAGATATTGAAACTCACAATGAATTATTGTCTGAAAGAATCAAAGGTAAGGCGGTACTTGTGATTGGTGGAGCAGGAACAATTGGATCTTCTTTTATCAAAGCAGTTTTAAAATTTAAACCTGGAAAATTAATTGTTGTCGATACCAATGAAAATGGATTGACTGAATTAACTAGAGACCTAAGAAGTACTCAAGGCCAATACATTCCTAAAGAATACATTACTTATCCAATGAATTTTGGAGAGTCTGTTTTTGAGAAAATGTTTAAAAACGAAGGCCCTTTTCATATCATTGCCAACTTTGCTGCACACAAACATGTACGAAGTGAAAAAGATAAATATTCTATTGAGGCAATGATTGATAATAATGTTTTTAAGGCTAAAAAATTCCTAGATATTTTATTAGAGTTTCCTCCGGAACATTTCTTTTGTGTTTCGACAGACAAAGCTGCTAATCCGGTCAATGTCATGGGGGCAAGTAAGAAACTGATGGAAGAAGTCATCATGACTTATAGCAGTAAAATCCAAATTGCAACAGCTCGTTTTGCAAACGTTGCGTTTTCGAATGGTAGCCTTCTAGATGGATATATTCAACGGCTATTAAAACGTCAACCGATTTCTTGTCCATCTGATGTTAGACGTTTCTTCGTTTCTCCTGAAGAGAGTGGCCAAATTTGTATGCTCGCTTGTATGCTTGGAAATAGTGGTGAAATCTTTTTCCCGAAATTAGAAGAAGACGAGATGGTCAATTTCAAAGATATTACTCTCAACTTTTTCAAAGCAATGGGACAAGCAGTTCATCTTTGTAGTTCAGATGAGGAAGCTCGTGAATTAGCTGCAAATTGGACAGAAGGAAATCCTTACCCTGTTTATTTTTTCGATACTGATACTTCTGGAGAAAAATTGTATGAGGAATTTTACACTGACACAGATATTGTTGATATCGAAAGTTTTGATAGTTTAGGTGTTATAAAAAATGCCGTAAAACCTTCTTTTGAACAGATTGAAAAAACCTTGTCAGGTTTACAAAATATGATGTCTTCTGGCAATTATGATAAAGCAAGCATTGTCAGTCAATTGAAAAATATTATCCCAGATTTTGCTCATATTGAAACGGGTAAAACACTGGACGAAAAAATGTGATGCATGTATTTGATTTTAAAAAGATTTTTTGATTTTCTCTCTGCCCTATTTGCTTTATTAATTTTATCTCCATTATTAATACCAATTGTTATTGGTTTAAAATTAACTGGAGAAGGGTATATCTGGTATCTTCAAGAAAGGGTAGGCCATAAAAATAAACTCTTTAACATCTTGAAATTTGCAACGATGCTAAAGAACTCTCCTAACATGGCAGGTGGTATTATAACCACTAAAAAAGATCCACGGATTACTCCAATGGGAGGCTTTCTAAGAAAGTCTAAGATCAATGAGTTACCACAATTGATTAACATCTTAAAGGGAGACATGAGTGTTGTGGGACCGCGTCCGGTGATGCAAAAAAGCTTTAATGCTTATCCTGATGATGTAAAAAAAGTAATCTACAATGTTCCTCCCGGACTTACGGGAATTGGTTCCATAATCTTTAGAGACGAAGAGGAATTAATTAGTCAAATCAAAGATCAAGGAGGAGACACATGGGATTTTTACATTAATAAAATTTATCCATTCAAAGGGAAGGTTGAACAATGGTATCAACAGAATCAATCCTTTTTAACTGATCTAAAGATCATAATCTTAACTGCATGGGTTATTCTTTCTCCAGAGAGTGAGCTAGTTTACAAATGGTTTCCGGGACTACCTAAAAGAGAATTCTAACTCTTGTTAAAATTAAAGTTCCTTTATTTTATTAAAAAATAGATAATCAAACTCTCCTAAAAACGTAACAATACAATCACTTTCTTACGTATACTCTTTTTAAGATTTTATTACTCGATTTAAAATTATAATCTTGGAAAAGACACAAATATTCTCCCAACTCCAAAGCGAACTAGAATCCAAAGGTTTCCAATTCGAACGCACCGATTTCGAACGCCCATGGGGTGGTTTTTTTGTTGTTGACGAAAGCCAGTCCGATAAATTTATCAAGACTTTCTATCCAGAAGAAAATGTTGAAAAACTAACCAAAGGTGGGAGAGTCAGTCCTAAAATTTTGGTTGTTGCTCCAGGGAAACGATTGTCCTGGCAATATCACCATCGACGCTCTGAGGTTTGGAAACTCGTAGCAGGTGAAGCGGGAGTAGTTCGAAGTAAGACCGATGAGCAAACAGATGTTTATACTTTAGAACAAAATGAAAAAGTAATTTTAGCTCAAGGAGAAAGACATCGATTAGTTGGCCTTAAAGAATTTGGAATCATCGCAGAAATCTGGCAACATACCGATCCGGAAAATCTTTCTGATGAGGATGATATTGTGAGATTGGAGGATGATTTTGGAAGATGATAAATAGCTCTATTTTGCTTTAAGAAAATCCCTTGATCATTAAATTCTCCAGCAATTGAGGCAGAGCCAGTTGCTTGTATTCGGCTATCTTACTTAAATACATTTTGAATCTAAAACCATTTAAATTAATCTTACTTTTAAAGTTGGCCATGCGATCAACTTTAATTTATATCCGTAGCTACAGCAGTAAAATTTGCTAGGTACCTGATCGAAAATATCCCTATAAAGGTCGTGTATTTATACGACCTTTATAGGGATATTTTCGATTGAGCAGATAAGTCCATTCACCGATATTTGAAATGGAAGAAAAGGCAATAACATATAATAAAGTGCAAACAAGTTTCTACATCGCTAAACATCATTCTAAAATTCTCTATTTTGCACTAGATTGAGCTTTACTAAAATTATTATAGATGGCGAATAGGAAAATCAACATACTAGGAATAGAAGTAAGAACTAAAGAGGTGAATAATCAGAGTTATATATGTATAACTGATATTGCCAAAGCTGGTAGAAGAGGAGAACCACGATTTGCAATTAATAACTATCTCAATAGAAAAAATACCGTCGAGTATATTGGGTTGTGGGAGCAATTGAACAATAGTAATTTTAATGTAGTGGGATTCGATAACATTAGAACTGAGGTGGGATCCAACAATTACACCATCAGTTTCAAAGATTGGATTGGGGATACCAACGCTATTGGCGTTCAGAGTACTGCCGGAAGATATGGAGGAACATTCGTTCATATCGATATTGGTCTTCACTTTACATCATGGTTTGATGTTGAGTTCAATTTATATTTTATAAAAGAGTTTCAACGGCTGAAATCAGACGAATTTAAACGTCTTGGACAGCCCTTCGATGTTTCTAGATTAATGTCTAAAGGAACTTTTCCTTTACTTACAGAAGGAATTAAAGATAGTATCCCAGGAAAAATACGTGGGACAAAAAAGGAAGGTCTATATTTTGCAAGTGAGGTGGATATGATTAACACAATTGTCTTTGGTATGACTGCTAGAGAATGGAAAAAAACGAATCCAGAGGCTAATCCAGGCGAAAACATGCGTGATTATGCCTCCGCTAAAGAATTAATTATTCTTACAGTTATTCAAGGGCTTGATGAACGATTACGTAAATGGGGATGTGATAAGGATCAGCGATTTGACCTTTTAGTGGATGCAAAAAAAGATTGGTATACGATCCTCCAGAATAAAAAGACGATTCAAGATTTAGAAAAACGAATAAATAAACAGAGAAAATTAAAATGAGTTTTTTTAATAAAAAAGCTAAAGTTTAGCATTTTTATTATTTTCCCATAATTTATCTTATGTTAAGTAGATGGTTTGTTTTTATTTAACCTCACCTCTAGACCATTCCTCTTTTACATCTACTTTATCCTCATCCCTGATCTTATCCCATCATTGAATCCAATGAGATTAAATTCTCCAATGCAACACAATCAAACAGAAAAACGTAAATAAATAACAGTTTACCAATTAAACCATAATTTTACCACAAATGCTAAATAAAGCCGAAAAAGCAACTCTTCGAAGCGAAATTTTCCAACATCTCGATGGTATCGTCACTTGCCCTACGGCTTATACCTTATATGAAAAAGGTGTTTTAAAATATCTTTTAGAAAAAGAAAAAGCTTCTTTAAAAGAATTGACCAAAGCCTTCAATGCGAATGAAGGATACCTTAATGTAGCACTTCATGTTTTGAGTGCTCAAGGCTGGCTTAATCAGCACTTGGACAACGAAAAAGATGAGATATCTTACAGCATCACTTCAAGCTCAAGCAAAGCTTTCGAATTGATTGCTCTCTATGAAGATGTCGTAGAATTAAATAAGTTTTCAGCGAATTTTCATCCTCGAAAATTTGCAGTTGAGCCTTTTAGAAAGTTAGAACGCATTTTTGAAAAATATAAAAATCTATATGGGCTTGAGTTATCAGAAGATGAAACTGAGCGTAATATTCAGGAACAGGTTTTAAAGCATATCGAAGGCATGATCGTAGGCCCAACAATCGTGATGCTCGGGATGACAGGGATGTTCCATAAGTATTTTATGGAAGCTTCTTTTCGCCCGGATGAGTTTCATAAAGAGCCGGATAGCTTTAAAAAGATTCTCGATTTCTTTAGTCACTTAGGTTGGTTTACTTCAAAAAATGAGACTTATCGTTTTACAGACAAAGGATTATTTTTTGCTCGTCGAGCCAGTGCTTATGGAGTAACGGTTTCTTATTTACTGATGTTTAGGCATCTGGAGGATTTGATTTTTGGAAACCCAAATACGCTTCGAGAAACAAAAGTTGGTGAAGCTGAAAAACATGTCGATCGCGAGATGAATGTATGGGGATCTGGTGGTGCGCATTCTACTTATTTTAAAATTGTTGATCAGATTATCATTGATATTTTTAATCGCCCAATTGATGAACAACCAAGAGGTATTCTTGATATGGGTTGTGGAAACGGAGCCTTTTTGCAGCACCTTTTTGAGGTCATTGAACGCAAGACTATCCGGGGAGAACATCTAGAAGAATACCCTTTGTTTTTGGTCGGTGTAGACTATAATGAGGCAGCTTTAAAAGTAACTCGTTCTAATCTAATCAAAGCAGATATCTGGGCCAAAGTACTTTGGGGGGATATTGGAAAACCTGATGTTTTAGCTGGCACACTCAAGGAAGATTACAATATCGATTTAAAAAACCTATTGAATGTTCGGACCTTTTTAGATCATAATCGAATTTGGGAAACACCTTCCAATCCTAAGCAAGATCGAATCAGTCATTCCTCTGGAGCATTCGCTCATCGTGGTGAAAGAATTCCTAATAATCTCGTAGAAGATTCTCTTTTCGAACACCTCCAAAAATGGCAACCGTATGTAGAGCAGTTTGGTTTGCTTGTCATAGAATTGCATACGATCTCCCCTACCCTCATTGCTAAAAACATTGGGCGAACTGCCGCAACGGCCTACAATGCTACGCACGGTTTTTCGGATCAGTACATCTTAGAGGTTGAGCAATTTTTAAATATAGCCAAAGAAGTAGGTTTAAGTCCTGACCCCCAATTTCAACGGAAGTTTCCAAATTCTGAACTGTCTACAGTATCGATTAATCTGTTGAAAGGATAATGCTTTATTGAGAGGGTGAGCCTTAAGCAAAAGCCTTCCTGATTCCCCCTCTCAATAAAATAATTCTTATATTTGCCCTCTCCTAACCAATACCAGCCTCGGAAACAATAAATTTACATAAACGTTAATTCTATAATGAAGAACTCAAATACTTATGTAGCCATCATGGCTGGAGGGATTGGAAGCCGTTTTTGGCCAGCCAGTCGGGTAGAAAGACCTAAACAATTTATGGATATCCTTGGAGTTGGAAAATCGTTGATTCGATTGACCTTCGAGCGATTTTTAAAGCTGACTCCTGCTGAAAACATCTTTATTGTCACTAATGAGATTTATAAAGATCTCTGTAAAGAACATATCCCTGAAATAACGGATAATCAAATCCTTTGCGAGCCTTCACGTAACAATACGGCTCCTTGTGTGGCTTATACCGCATTCAAATTGCAATCGCTTAATCCAGAAGCTAATTTTATCATCGCTCCTTCGGATCATGTGGTTTTAAAAGAAGATATTTTTGTAGAAGCATTGCGTAAGGCCTTAGATTTTACAGAAAGAGAAGATGCGCTTTGTACTTTGGGGATTAGACCTTCCCGACCTGATACGGGGTATGGTTATATCAATTACGAACAAGCCAATACTGAACCTCCTCACGAGAATGATAATATTGGTGGCGTTCATAAAGTAAAGCAGTTTACTGAAAAGCCGAATCACGATAAGGCGAAGGAGTTTTTAGCGAGTGGAGACTACCTTTGGAATGCGGGAATCTTTATTTGGCGAACGAAGAGTATTTTGGCTGCTTTTAAAGAAAATGCCCCTGAAATCTATGATATTTTAGGTCAAGGAGACGGGTTTTATAATACCGATGGAGAGCAGAATTTCATCAATGAGCACTACCCTACTACGCCGAAGATTTCGGTGGATTATGCGATCATGGAGAAAGCGAAGAATATTTATACCATTCCGGCGGATTTTGGATGGTCGGATTTGGGAACTTGGGGATCTTTACATGCGGAGTCAGGCCAAGATGAATTTGGGAATGTCCTTCAAGGTGAAAATATTGTTATTGATGATGTAACTAACTCATTGATTCGTGTTCCTAATGATAAATTAGTTGTTATCCGGGATATGGACAATTATATTATTGTTGATGAAAGTGATGTATTGATGATTTATCCAAAATCAAAAGAGCAAGAGATAAAAGTGGTCACTCAACAATTACAAGATTCAGGGCAAAAAGATTATCTTTAGCCCTTCTTTTACACATTAGACCCGAATTCTGATTTTAATGCAAAAAACAATAGCCGTTGTAACCAATTCTACCTGGAATATCTACAATTTCAGATTAGGACTTATTAAGCGATTAAAAGCTGAAGGTTACAACGTTTTGGTTATTGCTCCGGTGGATGAGTATATTCATTATTTAAATGAAAGCCATTTCACCAAACATATTCCACTCAAACATCTGGCTCCTCAAAGCAAAAACCCGATTAAGAACCTCTTATTGACTTGGGAATTGCTTAAAATTTATAAAAAGGAACAACCAGATCTAATCTTACATTATACGATCAAGCCAAATATCTTTGGAAGTATTGCTGCAAAATTGGCCAAGATACCCTCTATTTCTACTGTAACTGGATTAGGCTATACCTTTCTTTCTGATAGTTTTACGAATAAAATGGTAAAGTCTTTATATCGGTTCGCTTTTGGAAAAATCCAAAAAGTAATCTTCCATAATGCTGTTGATCAAAAATTATTTATTGATAAAAAAATCATTAAACATGATCAAAGCCTTGTAATTCCTGGTTCGGGTGTAAACACGAATTATTTCCGACCATTATCGCTTCAAACTAGAAATGAAAAATTTGTTTTTTTATTTATTGGAAGGCTATTATATGACAAAGGGATTATTGAATTTGTAAATGCAGCTAAAATTGTAAAATCAAAATTTCCAGAAGCAGAATTTTGGGTTATTGGAGAAGCAGAAGCTAAAAATCCATCTATCGTCTCAAAAAGAGATCTGCTGAAATGGGTAGAAGCCAGATATATCCATTATTTAGGACCTACCAAAGATGTCCGGAAATTTATAAAAAAAGTAGATGCAGTTGTCCTTCCTTCTTATCGAGAAGGGATGCCAAGAGCAATATTAGAAGGAATGGCAATGGCCAAACCTATTATTACTACAAATACACCAGGTTGTAGTGCAACAGTTAAAGGGAATGGTTTTTTAGTCCCTGCTAAAGACGTTCAGTCTCTCGCCAAGGCAATGATAAAAATGTATCAATTGGATGAGATTGATTATCAACGAATGGCTGCAAAAAGCCGCCAGTTAGCACTGGATATATTTGATGAGAAACTAATCATCGAGCACTACTATAACATCATCAAAACCCTTGCTCCAAATAATCACCAATCTACTGCTAATTCTACGATTCTATCCAATCAAAAATAGCTCTCATTTGTTTTTTCCAACTAAGCTTTGCTTCAGCATATTCCCTTGCTTCGGTTTTTAAATTCTTAGCATACCAATCAATAATTTCATTTAAAGATATTCCTGTATCTTCTTTTGGAAAATAATAAATAAAAGGTAGCTCTTTCGGAAAATCCAAGTCGGGAGAAGATAGAACAAAAGGAATTCCTCTTACACAATATTCTCTATGTTTTAGGGAGGAATCAATGGCAACATTTTTTCGGTGCAAACCTAAAGTACCAATTCCAGCATCTGCTTTTTCGAAAAGAAGATCTAACTCTTTTCCTTTAGTGGAAGGCAAAAACCGGATAAATTGTTTTAACTCTTTTTGATCTACAAGCTTTTTTAAAGCTGCTGTTTCTGGCCCCTCTCCTACTATAGTTAGTGAAAGAATATGATCTTGCTCTTTTTTATAATAATCCTCAAAACCTCTAATCAATCGATCCAGTCCATGCCAATAACTCCAATTTCCAACTGCGATTAACCTGATTTTTCCTTCTTCTGGTTCACTGGTACTCTGAGGAATATCCTCAAGATCAATTCCATTCCGAACTAGAATAGTAGGAATCCCCCAAATCTCTTTTCTCTCCCCATAATCTACTATTCGATCAATATACTCTTTCGCTTTTTTACGATAGTATTGATCCATTTTTAAACTTAGCCGATGTAGAATTCGCTTGGGTTCTGCATCATAAGGATAAGTATTAATCTCTAAAAGGATTTTTATTTTGGGATTAGCTTTTTTCACTTGTCTCAATGACCAGACGAGTAAAGGGTCAAAAAAAGGATGACGAAGATAGACAAAATCATAGTCAGACTTTGTTATCAATTTTTTCAAAATTATTCCAAATTGGAGAAAGTAAAACAAGTACACCTTAAAGCTATGAGGAGGAATCTCATGCCGCTCAATCAGCGTATCATTTAATAGAACACCATCTTTGCAAAGCCACAGCATATCGACCTTCATTCCTTTTTGGATAAAAGCTTTTTGCTGTGCCTTGCATTTTTTTATAACTCCGAAATTTGCAGAATCGTCTCGGTTTATTCTATAAATAAGTAGACCTTTTTTCACATAGTGAAGGTAAACAGATTAAAACTTATAAGTCATGCTTCCTTTAAAGAAAAAAGGTACTCCAGGAGTAAAATGTAATTCTTCAACCGGAAGAGCTTCGTTTTTCAATCTGGATGTAGTAGCAAACTGAGCTTCATTCCAATCTACATCAAATAGGTTTTCTACCTTTATTCCAAAGTTAAGATGCTTGAACTGATAAGCCATATTAAAATCGGTAATAACATAGCCTTTCGCTGTAATTGAAAAATCTTCATTTGCCGCTCTATCTTTGATGTAACGATAATTTAATCCTGCTGAAAATCCTTTTGGATGTTTAAAAACTAAACCTCCAGAACTCATCAAATCTACAGCAAGAGGAATGTAATTCTCTCCCTCAGCTCCTTCTAATGATCTAGCATAAGTATACGTTAAATCTGCATTTACAAAAACATAACTACCCAATTGATACCGCATACTAAAATCAATTCCACTCCGATTTGTTTTTCCACTTGGCTCTACAATCCCTGCATCTCCTACATATACAAATTCCTGTTCCAAAAACAAATGCCATAATGCTACATCCAATAACAATCTAGGTGCTGGTTTTATTACTATTCCTAAATCCGTCCCATATGCTTTAGGCAAAATCTGAGTCCCTTCTTGTGCAATAACCACTCGACTATCATTCGAATGAAATCCAACACCTGATTTAAAATACAATTGCCATCTAGGTCCTGGATTATAAATAACATTGAACTTAGGAGAAATTAAAGCTTGATCAACCGATTGATTATCATACAAAGCAGACAAGTTATTGGCATAATTAAATTGAAACCAATCCAATCTTAATCCAGCATTGATCAACCATTTCCCAAAATCAAACTCTGAATTGATAAAGGCATTTAAATTCGTCTCATCAACATCACCAAATGAGATTTGATCCAAAGTTGTTTTGCGATTGAGGGTATGTGAAAGTTCATTATCATTAATATCATCATACCTCAATCCGATACCATAGTTCAATTCTACAGCAGTAGATCCTACATTTAAAGAATGAAACAAGGTCGTATTGACACCATAAACATTTCTATTTTCTTTTTGCCTAATCTGATCTCCATTGATTGGATCTTCTAAGAAAAAAGTAAAATT
>CAKZTD010000014.1 GCA_937921595.1 uncultured Saprospiraceae bacterium | reverse complement strand
GTGATTTTTCAAAATTTCTAAGAAATAAGTCGAGGAGTGTAAAAAATAGTGGCCTGCGATAAATTTTATCGGAATCACAGGCCACATGAAAACAACTCACATTTATTTTAGAGGTTAGGTTTTATAAATTAGGATTTTTGTAAAATTTAATCCTTATTCAAAACCAAAATCCTTATTATTTTATAAATCTATATGTGCATTTTATTAGAAAAATATTGTGTGCTTTTTCGGAGAAAAGGTTATCAGATAAACTCGGTAATATTCTGTCTCTAGGATTCCCAAAACTGGTGGTACCTTGAGACCAAACGAGAAATAATTCTGATCCAGGAATGTACTCCCATCGAGCAACAAAATTTGATCGAAATTGAATAAAATTGAAATCCGGATTGTAGATATGATAATCTACGTTGTCATCTTGATTTTCATCGACTTCATAAAAATCTTCATCTTCATTAAATACTATTTGTTTTTCATCATATTGGATATATCTATTTTCTGCTTTGACCTCCAGAGGATTGGCGATATATTTAAAATCAGTGTAGCGGCCTCTCGAGATAAATGGTTGTCCGTAGTACTGCAGTGTCAAATTTGGTTTGATGGTATAATTCAATCGAAAAGACATACTCACCGTTTTTTGTTTGATGGTCGCATTCACATATTTCACTTCATTTCCATAATCGATATTTTCAACAAACTGAACATCATTTCTTCGAATATTATAATCTGGTGAGATACTAACTCTAAGCGTTTTTGTTGGCTGGTAATTTACAGAAATTCCATAATTCTTAGAATGAGCAGAATGGTCGAAAGCCCAGGAATGAAACATATTATATTCGAAAAATATTTTCTTTCCTTGATCTGAAAAAGCGTACATCCAATTATTTATATTTTGCGAATTTCGTAAAGCTGGACCACCACGTAATGCTTTGGTAGAAATATCAAAAGGTTGAATATTTACGCCAGAACCGATTCCATAATTATTTTTAAATCTCGCATGAGCATTGACATTCCAAGCATGATAAGTATGCAAGCCTCCATAATCCCAACCCGCCCAGTGGTTATAATTAAATCGCATTTGATTAAAAATCGAAAAGGCTTTGTCTATTCGATATCCTGCCCACATGAAGTGAGTGACATAATCTGTACTTCTTAAAAAACCGATATCATTTAATTCTAAGCCTGGACTTCTCCAAGCAACTCCAGTATCAAAATTAAATCTTTTCCCTCCACCACCTTTTCCGATTTTCACGGTTCCTCCATGCCCGAATAGAGCAGTCAAACTCGTATCTACCTCAAGGTGATCCGCTCCTACCCTATGGTATAATCTTTCGAAAGACATCTGCGTATTTGTGATCGCTTCCGTACTTCCACTCACCTGACTTAATACTAAATTTCCAGAAGCATACCAGGTTTTATCTTTCCATCTTTGCAGAAAATCTAAGCCTCCAGTATAAGCCGTTTCATGTAAAAAGTCTAAACCGGTTCCATCCAGTTTTCTATTCGTTGCTGTAAACATTCCTCCGAAAACTGTATTGCCATTATTATTATCTTTTTGTAATCGTCCTACAAAATAATTGGTCAAAGGTTCTATCACTTCTTCTCGGCGTTCCCCTTCCAAATCTATCTCTGCATACTCTTTAGCAGTGATGCTTTCCATGATCCCGATGGACAAACCGTTCTTCGTTTTTCCAGTAAATTTTGCAGCTCCAAGAATCGTTGTATTATCTGGTCGATCCGCATATTCTTGATCAGTCAAATCGGGATAGCCATGAGGGCTTCCTCCGATTCTTCGAGAATAAAATAATTGATCGCTATTGAAAGGTCCGCCGGCTTCAGAGGAAGTCACCCGGTAATTAAAAATATTTCTACCTTCAATAAAAAAGGGTCGTCTTTCTTGAAAGAATACTTGAAAGCCATCGAGGTTTACGACCGATGGATCAGCTTCGACCTGACCAAAATCCGGATTGATTGTAAAATCTAAAGTCAAATCACTCGTCACTCCAATCTTTCCATCCAATCCAACACTCAAACTTTGACCTTTACCTGTTGCAAAAGGGTTGCCTTCTATTTTTTCAAAACTCTCTGCAGAAGCTACCACATAAGGCATAATTTCCACTTGCTTCTGAGGTTCTATACCTTTAATTCCATGTAGTTCTCCAAAGTTCCCCACCCAACTGGAATTATTACGTGCAACGAATTGCCAATTGGACGTTTCTTGAGTTCTAAAATCCAATCGATTGACTTGGATTCCCCAAACGTGATTTTCTTTTTTCCCGAAGCGAAGTTGACTTAATGGAATCCGAGCTTCCCCAGTCCATCCTTTGTCATCCGAACTAACATCAAAATACCAGATTGGATCCCAACTTGCATCCCAGTTGCTGCCATCATTTGAAATCAGTTCATCTCCTTTCACTCCCGCTGCTGTAATGGAAAAAGAGAATGCGGTACGTTTATCAAAATAGCTATCAATATTAATTTCTACCCAATCTCCTTCGAAACCATCTCGACGGGACAAACGTTTTTCAATCTTATCTGGGTTGGTATCGAAACATCGGAAGGCAACGTAGATATTTTTCTCATCATAGAGAATTTTAAACGCTGTTTCTTGAGAAGGCTTCTTTCCTTCATAAGGTTCTCGCTGAATAAAGTCACTAGACCACTCTACTGTTTGCCAGCAAGCTTCATCAAAAATGCCATCAAGTGTGGGTGCAGCACTTTCCAGTGCTTTAGTAAAATAAATTTTCTTTTCTTGTTTTTCCGTTTCCTTAGTTTCTATTACTTGAGCAATACTCAATATTGGGAAAAAGAAAGCCACTGCAAGCAAACATCTTCTGATCGTTGTTTCCATCATCGGGTTTTATTAATTGTAAGTGATAAAAGTTTGGGCTTAACAAACCTTTCTAAGGTCAAAGAATGTGCAATGAAAATCTCTCATTCTTTAACAAACATCTTACATCATCTTTCTATAAGGATTGAAGTCAAAAACCATTTGGAAATTTAACTTCAAAAAGCAGTGGGTAGTGGCGCCAGCTACCGCTTTGTAATTGGAATACATTTGAAAGACTCTTTGAATTTGAAAAAGTTGCAGGAAGAAGTGTTAAAATTTTGGAGTAACTTAAATTGACTTGAGGATTAAGAAATATAAGGAAGAAATCCAATCTTAAAAATTTCATTCTAGATCTAAATTTAATGCCTTTTTAAAAGATTAAAACGTTTCAGTATATTTTAAATACAATCAAGGTCCTGCTTAATTTTCACCATAATTTCGCAGTGATCTAGACATATTTTCTTACTTTTAAGTGAATGAAGCAATTAAACGATATAGATATCTTTTCCTTCTTGCAATCGGGAGAAGCCAAACAACAAGAATATGCCTTTCGATATTTGTATCGAACTTATTTTGGATTAGTTGAAAGTCTCGTTCTACAAAATACCGGGACTAAAGACGATGCAGCAGATATTTTCCATGATGGACTGATCGTACTTTTTAATAATATAAAAAAAGGCGTATTTCAATCAAACAGTACTATAAAAACTTATTTATATTCAATCTGTCGGAATCTATGGTTGATGAAATTGAGAAAGTCAAAAAGAGAAATAAGCCTAGAAGAAAAACATCAATCTATTCAAGTTCAGGAAGATCATTTTGAAACATTGATCGTAGATGAACGAAAAGAGGTCTTGTTTAGACTTTTACAAGAATTAGGAGATGAATGCAAACGTATCTTAGAGTTATTTTACTTTCGAAAATTAAAAATGAATGAGATCAAATTGAATTTAAATATGACTAGCGAGCAAGTCGTTAAAAATAAAAAAAGTCGTTGTATGAAAAGCCTTCGATCAATCGCAAAAGAAAATACTTTTTATCAACAATCACTTCGGTAAACCAAAATATCAATGAGCGATCCATTAGATTTAATAGAACGATATTTTGACGACCTACTGAGTGATTCAGAGCGTAAGGATTTTGAGAACCGACTCACAACAGATGAGCAATTTGCTCAGGCTTTTCAATTGGAAAAAGATTTGTTGGATGGGATTGAAATGATGGGGAATAAAAATTTGAAGGAAGATTTGAAGGTTTATTATAAGGAAGAAGTTGAAGAAAAAGAAAAGAATAAAGCATCCACTAAACCAAACTTCATTTCTAGAAGGATGTGGTTAGCGGCGGCCTCCATCGCTGTTTTGCTTATTGCATTTTGGTGGATGAATAGGCCAACTCCGGAGCGTTTATATGCGGAATATTTTCAGCCGGATTTTGATTTTGTGGAGAAGGGAGATGCAGATGGTTTAGCTGTAAAAGCGGAAGCGGCACTTAAGGCTGAGGATTATAAAAGGGCTTTTCCTTTGTTGGAGGAGTTGGTAAAAGTTGAACCTAAAAGGGCTGAATATATCTTGGCTCTGGGTATTGCTTTAGTCGAAGTAGAAAATTATCACGATGCAATCCCTACCTTACTTCGGGCTGGTACTGCTAGTCGTTATTCTCAGAATGAAGCCTTGTGGTATTATGGTTTAGCTTTGCTCAAACAAGGCAATTTAGAAGAAAGCTATATTATACTTAAACAGATTCCTGAATATTCTGCAAGGTATAAGGAAGCGACAGCTTTAGCTAAAAAAATTAAGCCTTGATTTTTTTAAAAAAGTATATCAAACCAAAAAACAAGCTTCCAATTAAAATCAACAATCCCCAATTAAGTTTTTTATTTTGTGTAGGAATTTCAATCACTTCATTTTTACCTAAGTAAATAAACCCTGCCCAATAATACGGTCCAAGCTTTAAATCACTTTTAACCTCTTCAAGATATTTTAATTTAGCGAGGCGCAATGCTTCAGCTTTTGGAATTCCATTTTGTAATTGTTTATAAAAATGGGAAAAGATATCAGCTGTTGATTTTTCATTGACACTCCATAAGCTAGCGACTAAACTTGAAGCACCACTATAAAAAAAACCTCTTCCAAGACTCATAACACCTTCGCCTTTTTTCAATTCTCCCAATTGAGATTCACAAGCACTTAATACTACTAAATCTGCTTTGAGATTTAAAGCATAAATTTCTGGTAAAAAAAACGAAGTGTCTATAAATTCAATCTTAGGAATTCCTTCTGCTCCACCAATAGAAGCATGAGTTGATAAATGGATAATCTCACTATTCTCCGCTAGTTTTTTAAAATTGCTTAATTTCGCTTCTTTGCCTTTCAAGTTTTTCATTCCTGAAATAGAGGCAGTCTCTTTTTCGCTATAACTAAGTGGAGTCCTCCCGCGTTCTTTTGATAAAAATCCAGGAACAACATTCAAAAAATAATCTCCTTTAATATTTTTGGGCTTTACCATTAAAAACAGGTTTACTGAATTAGAATAGTAAATTAAATATTTTTTTAATAAATAATGCTGATCATTATTATTGCTATTGATTTCAGTTTGGTGAACTAAAGCTTCGAAAGGAATATTTTTTAATTTTCCATCAGGAATTATTAATAGTTTAGAAGCAGTTAAATCCTTGTTTAACACATCAGCCAATAGGATTGAGTATAATTCATACGCTACATTAAAATAAGCATTTGGATTGTTTAAAAATTGACTAGGGTTATTTAAATAAGAAATTAAATCATCGACAAGTCGATTGACATTCTCTGAATTTTCAACTTCATGAATATCTACTTTATCCCTTCCAATCTTTAAGATATAAATTTTATTCTCCCCCATAAAAAACTCCAGAACAAGCATTGAATCATTTGTAACGAACTGTTGAACATCTTGAATGGATGGAGAATGAGGTGATTCTATTAGAGATTGAAACTTTGGAAATTTTCTCTTTATCTCGCTTAATTGTTTCCTATAAGTACTTTTTAAATCATACAATTCTATTTCCAATGAATCGATTATTTTTTCTGCAACTTCTTCATTTCTAAACTTAATTAACTCTAGATCCTTATTAGCAATAGAAACTCGAAGTTCTCTTTCGAAATTTAAAAGATGTTCAGGAATAGCTGCTTCAATAATTATTTTATTTTTCTTCACAGCATCCGCTAAAACAACCGCTTTAGATCGTTCCATTAGATAGAATATTTTTTCATGGTATCTTTTATCTTTAGATTCTAAAAAAAGCAAATAATTAACCTCAATAGCTTCTTCAAAATAAGTGTATCCATAATCACTTAAATATATTTTTGAAGACTCGATGTCATAATTTTTATTAAGCTCATTTATTTCCGATATGACAAGATTGTAACAATCTGCAGCTACTTCAAGATTTTTTATATTACCATCAATCTCATATTTATTTTTCAAAGCTCTTGCTTTCCCATGAGCTGCATCCATAATCCAAGATTCAAGATAAACCTCGGACGCCTTTGGGTTTTTGTAAATATCATCATTATGAAATCCAGGAAAAACTTGTTGAAGTGCTTTTTGGAAATAAAAAAGAGAAGCGTTTAAATCATTCTCTTTGAGATAATATCTACCTATACTAACATACAAATTTGCTTTATCTCGACTTTTTCGGCCAATAATTGTGGCTACTTTTTCAGCATTACTATAGCTTGAAACAACTTTATTTTTAAATCCCTGAGCATCATAAATATTCGCCAATGTCATATACATTGCCATTACATCTTCACTAGAATTTCTTTCCTTTTTATAATAATTCAAAGCATCGAATGTATGTTTTTCTGCTTTTCCATATTCTTCTTTATGAGAATAGTAACCTGAAAGATTTATATTTAAAATAGCTAGTGTAGATGGTTTAGGTTCATATAAAAAACCTTTGCTGATGTATTTAAATTGCTCTTCATACTCCTCTAAAAAATAAAAACTGTTAGCTAATTGCCCGCATAATGAAGCATTCATTTTATCAGAATAATTTAAAGCAAGGCCTTTTTTAAAATACTCAATAGCTTTGGAATAATCAAGATGCCTAAGCGCAATCTGTGCTGCGTTTCTAAGACTATAAACTAAATAATATCCTTCTTCATCAATGTCTTCAAAGATTTTAATAGCTTTTCCATAATGATTAAATGCAAGCCAATAATGCTTGTTTTTTCCCTGAGCATAAGCTAAAAGATAATAGCATTCTGCCAAGTAAGAATTTGATTCTTTTTTTTTGAATGAGGAGATTTTAGCTGTTTCAATTTTAACAGATCCAGCTTTCTTGTAATCATCAAGTTGAATATGAGACTTTAAAATCAACCGATTCGTATTGATTAATTTGTCCCAGTCTTTTTCCATCTCAAAAATGTCTCTAGCTTTTTCAAAATAGATAATTGCTTCTTTATATTCATCTATTTCATATAAAGAATCTGCTTCTAAAAAAAACGGATCACCCATATTTTGAGCAAAAAGAATGGCCCCATTCCAGCAAAAAAAGAGGAACAAAAGGTATTTTTTTTTCATCATTAATCTAATTCTAAATCAAGGCCAACCTGAGTGATATAAAACATATCCTAAAGCTATCGACATTATTAAAACTCCAAAAAAGATGTTCCAACTAGCTAAAGAACCACCTCTAGGTTTTACAGGGCAAACCATTTCTACATTTAAAGTAGCAGAGCAATTATTCATAGTATCCACAACTGATAAATAAAAAACATCATTCGAAGTATTAAAATACTGGAACTTATCTCCAAAACTGCAATCCTGCCATTTCAAATGTTTAGAAGTACTATTCACCGTAGCTGTGATATTTTTATTATTCGAATTGTTACAATCTACTATAGCAGTAATTTCAAGATTGCAAGGAATTTCAACCCTCTTCTTAACAATTGTTCTTCGACAAGGATCAGTACTTGATGCAACTAGATAATAATCTGTAGATTTAATAGGAGATGCAAATGGTTCTGTTAAAGTAGAATCGTCAAGACCTTCAGAAGGATACCATAGAAGGTTTCTTCCGATTAAATTTTGCATTACATTTGGAGGGAATTTTAATTGAACGGCACTTGACAATGCATCATCAAATACAACGGAGTCTAAATCCAGAAATAATGTTTCACTACAAGGGTCACAAATTATTGTATCAATTCCGGGGATACTATCAGGAGGAATAACCACAAAAAAAGTATCCAAACATTGAATTCTAAAAATATGAGGTTCAGTATAAATTGAAGGATTACAATCAAAAATTAACTCTGCCTGATTTACGATGGCGTTACATTTTTCAAATGAAAAATCAGGCTTTTTAGTCACCTTAAACTGAATAGAATCAATGGTATTTTCTTCAAAAATATAATCTCCAAAACCTACTTCTTTAGTTCCGTGTAATTTTCCTGGGCCTCTAATCAAATCGTCAGTTAAGACCCACCTCACTTCTCTAGTTCCCGGAATATTTACATGAATCGAATCTACTCCTGTAAAAGGTGGATAAACAGTCTCTATTGAATATTTATCAAATGCATCAGGAATAACATTCTTCACGATTACAGTATCAGCTTCCTTATCACCAAAATTCTGATATCTTATAGTATACAACAAGTTATCGGCATCAACTATTTCACAGATAAAAGATTGATCGGAATCTAAATTATTAGGATCATGAGAATTTTTCACTTCCGTAGGATAAGACATTCCTATAGGTCCAATACAATTACCAATAGCAACATTGATTTGAACATCAATATTATCACCAGTATTTATTCCAGAAACATTTTTGACTCTTAATGGAACGATAATATTGCGAGTTTCAAATGTGTTGAGGTTATTTATGTTCCAGGTAATAGTTGTATCTGAAGAAGAATTTACGATACTTACATCACTAGCACTAATTCCATAGTGAATAGATGGCCTTTCCATTTCTAATTTATTTGTTGGAAAACTCAATGAAATGTAACCAGAGATGGGGCCTAATTCTTTACAATTATGAGAATACGTCAAGACATATGAAAACATATCTCCTTTAACCATATCCCGATTTGTCTTTATGGAAAAAGAGGAAGAAGGAACTGAGGTTAAATTAGAACTAGAACACGGTTGATTAGATCCACAAACAACTGAAAATGTGCCAATACCATTTGGAGGATAAAACCTCTTAGGTGGTTTATCATC
The DNA here is from genome assembly GCA_937921595.1 of uncultured Saprospiraceae bacterium. Taxonomy (GTDB): domain Bacteria; phylum Bacteroidota; class Bacteroidia; order Chitinophagales; family Saprospiraceae; genus JAHDHW01. The sequence continues at coordinate 2,706 of CAKZTD010000014.1, read as the reverse complement.
TTCATACCTTGGTACAGCTTCCATATAAACCTCATAATTACCATCTTGCTTGTAAGTATGATCGACATAAGCTAGATCCAAGTTACCATCAATAACATCTTCATAATCATAATAAGTCCCATCTCCCATATACCAAAAGAAGCGATAACTTCCAGTAAATTGATTAAAATGGGAAGGAATATCAGTCGCTTGAAATCTTTTTGTAAAACATCCATTACTAGAACATGGTCTATTTACAAAAGAAATAGTTTGGGCGAAAAAAGTATCAGAGCAAATAATAATAAGAAAAAAAACGAATAGTTTTTTCATGTCTAAAAAGTTGGTTTGCGCTTCTAAATATAACAAAAATTTAATAAGATAATATTTATCTTTTATACTTTATTTTGATAGATTAATAATTTAAAATAAAGTGAAAAATTTTAATAACCCAAAGACATTTTTTTTGTTTTGTAATAACTAAAATCATTATCAACATAAAAAAATGGTTCCTAAAAAACTACTAATCAATCAATTACAAACAAGTTCCTGTAACTTATAAATGAAGGCTTTTTTTGCTTTTATCAAAATATTTATTGCCATAATTTTCTTAATTAGTATTTTCAATAAAAAATCCCCCACCCTGTTACCTTTTCAAAACTCATACAACTAAGTTTCGAATCATTCAAAATGATCGGATTTTCTTCCGGTCAATTAACGGAGAAGAAACAATAAAAATTAAGTCATCTGTCAACAGCCGGCTAATGGGTTAGCTATGTCTAACCTTCTGATTGATGCTTTTTTCTGTCCTCGACATGGTCGATTGGCAGGCTGGGATTCCTATGCCTACACCATCGATATGGAGGATTTATTTCACACACTTTTTTTCAAACCTCTGCTAACGAATTAGTGGAATTAAACTTTTATTGAAATGAAAAAGCAAATTCAATCCATTAGATTTTTCCTTTTTGCAACACTTTTAATCGCAGGATTTAGTGTTTCAGCTAACAACAATGTTACTACATTTAATGACCTAAATCTGGAAGAATCATACGGTCAATTTTTTGATGTATTTAATTATTCTTGGACTGCGGAAAGTGGAGCGGTGACATATACTTTAAACTTAGTAAACACTGCTACTCAGGAGAGTTTTACTTGGGAAACTGCTGCAACATCTGTCAGTTCTTTTAGCGTACCTAATGGCGTTTATGAAGTAACTGTTGAGGCGAAATTTTCAAATAATAATTCTTTTATTATTGTAGAGGATATGATTATACATTGAAGTTGTTCAAAAATGAATTGATGGCTTATTTGCAAGCCATTGATTCCTAATAACTTCAGCTATTTTAATTTACGTAGCTACGGCTACGAAAAAGAAAATAAGCTTTGTTCTAGAAATCAAGCACTTACAACTAATTCCAGAACACATTCTTGAACAACTTCATTGAATTAAATAAAAAGCAGGGGATTTGACCATTTGAATCCTCTGCAATTTTATCTTTTGATTATATCTATTAACCAGGATCTCGAAAGTGTAATTTCCTGATTTAGCAATTCTTTTTTCATCATCTCTTGCCGACTGGGTTTTAATTTTCCAGCAGCTCTAGTCTTTATCAATTTCTTCATGAAATTCAAAAAATTGAGTCTCGATCTTATAATCGTTTCTGGTAAATCAGTGCTTCGTCTAACAAACCGTTCATTTGAATCAATTTGAGCAACTAATAAATCAAAGAATGTCGAGTCTAATAAAAAGAGTTCATAGTAACATCTGAGCGCATGCATTCTTGCTACTGAATTGACTTGAAACTGGTTAAAAGTTGTAGACTTTATTAAATCAATGGCTTTTGAAAATTCTTTTTTGTGTAAATAAAAAGTAGAAAGGCTTATCGTTTTTATATCTGTTTTCGAATCTTTAGAAAGATGATTTTCATAATCATTTATAAAAGACTTCGTCCATTCAAATTCTTTGGCTTTAGAACCACTCACTACAATATTGAAAAAGGCAGTATCAGAGATTTGATTTGTATTAAATATGATTTGTTGTTTTAGTCCAAGTTTATATAAATCCAAAACCACCGTATTATATTTTTCATCATCGATAATCATTTGTTTGATTGCAAAATTGATCAAAGCATTTAATAATTCTCTTTGCAATTCAGGCCGGATTAATAATATATTCTCTTTAAATTTCTTTTTAATTTCTTCGAATAAATCGAGGTCTTCCGTTTCATTTAACTGATCAAATTGTTTATATAGTTTTAGTAAAACATTATCCTTTTGAATGTCTACCTCGTCCTTTCCAGACGAAGGAGTAAGGAGTTTTTTAAAATTTTTTAATGCAACTTTATGCCTCGCTTTTGAAAGCAAATAAAAGTCATCTAATAAATCCTCCCACTCCTCTAGTAATCCAAATCTTGATTTAGGTTTACTTCTTTCAAAATATTCTAATTGCAATAATTTCAAGTCCATTTTTTGTTTATAATAAATAGGATCTCGATAAGGAATACGATCTATATCGTCGTCCAACTTTTTCAACTCTCTACTAAACCAATCTAGTCGTTTTTTATTTTTATAAATTTTTAAAAGTAATTTTTTCCTTTCAAAAACATTAAGCTTCATTTCTTTTTGAATTAAATAATCTTCGATTATGCGAACTAGGTCACTGTTTAGGTTTCTAAGTTTGATATCAGAGTATTCATGTTTAGGAAATATTTTTTTAAAAACCTTTTG
>CAKZTD010000013.1 GCA_937921595.1 uncultured Saprospiraceae bacterium | reverse complement strand
TGGATCAATAGATTTGACAGTTACCGGAGGAGTTGCACCATATAGTTATGTATGGGATGGAGGAGCAGATCCAGTAGAAGATCCACAAGGAATAACAGCTGGAAATTATAATGTAACAGTTACAGATGCCAATGGCTGTACGTATGTATCAGCAGCAGATGTAAGTACACCAAGTGCATTGGCTTTAAGTACAACTAGTATTGATGCAAACTGTAATCAAGACACCAATGGCTCTATCGATTTAACGGTAAGTGGAGGAAATGCACCATTCAGTTTTGAATGGAGTAACAGTCCAACGACAGAAGATATCGCAGATCTTGGAGCAGGGACTTACACGGTAACGGTAACAGATGGAGATGATTGTACAATTACAACTACGGTGACTATATTAGAACCAGATGTATTAATTGCACAAGATGAGTCTCCAACCTCAACCGTAAGTTGTAATGGAGGAAATGACGGAAGTGCAAATATTGTAACTTCTGGAGGAACTATGCCTTATAGTTATGTTTGGAGTGATAATAGTTTAAGTGGAGAAACTCCTAATAACATGGGCCCTGGAGATTACACGGTGACCGTAACAGATGCCAATGGATGTACGACAACAGCATCAGTCTCGATAGATGAACCAGAAGCAATTGCATTAAATGCGACCTCTGCTTCTAGTTTGTGTTTCGGGTCAAGTGACGGTTCTATTGACTTAACCGTTACTGGTGGAAATGCACCTTATGTGTTTAATTGGAACAGCGGAACTTATGTAATAGAAGATCCAGTGAATGTAAATGCAGGAACTTATACTGTAATTGTAACCGATGCTAGTGGCTGTAGTGAAACAACAAGCGTTCAAGTAAATCAGCCAAATGCCCTGTTAGTAAACATTGATAATGTTTCAAATTATAGCGGAAACAATGTAAGTTGTTCTGATGCTACCGATGGTTCAGCAGAAGCGTTTGGAGTAGGAGGAGTTGGCCCTTATTCTTATGTATGGAGTACAGGTGTAACAGGAGCAAGTATTGATAATTTGGGGATGGGAACTTATCAGGTTATCGTAACCGATGCCAATGGATGTAGCTCAGTAAATGAGGTAATGTTAGATGGTCCTACAGCTGTAGGTATTACAACAGACGTTATTAATCCAGAATGTTTCGGTGAAAATGATGGAGTAATCATTGCGGAAGGTGCAGGTGGAACAGCGCCATATACTTATTCGTTAGATGGTGAAGTCTTTAGCACAATTAATCAGTTTGCTGGCTTAGTAAGCGGAGCTTATGATATCACTATTCAGGATATAAATGGTTGTGAGCAGGAGATTGAAGCTTTAGTTTTGGATCCTCAAGAATTGATGTTAGATCTTGGAGAAGATATAGAAATTCAGTTAGGAGATAGTATAGAATTAAATCCAGCGATAAACTTACCTATTGCTGCATTAGACACTTTCTTCTGGAGGGATTCCAATTTGAAGGACTTTGACCCATTTGTTGATCCTTTGCAAACGACAACCTATTTATTGACAGTAATCAATGAATTCGGATGTGTAGATGTAGATGAGATTCAAGTGAGAGTAAAGAAGGATCGTTTGGTTTACATTCCGAATATCTTCACGCCAGATGGCAGTGGGCTTAATGAAACATTTACGATATACGGAGGGAAAGGTGTAAGTGAAATTAGTACCTTTAGAGTCTTTAATAGATGGGGCGAATTGGTTCATGAGGCAGAGAATTTCCAACCAAATAACCCAGATCGATCAGTTTCATGGGACGGAAATTTTAGAGGAGAGCAGATGAATCCTGGAGTTTTTGTGTATTTAGTGGAAGTAGAATTTGTAGATGGTAGGGTAGAAATTTACAAAGGAGATGTAACATTGATGCGATAAAAGAAGATCACATAATAAGTTAAATTAGAAAACCTGAGCTCAACTTCGAGCTCAGGTTTTTTTATATCGATATGGAAATAATTTCAGGGTTTTTCTATCGGGATACTCTCAAAACGAAAGGTTTAGAAAAAATAAAATTCTGAACCAATTCGTTTTGAGTATATGAGGAGTGGCGGTTTGTTAAATGAATATGAAATTGAAAATCAAGATAAAATGGGCTGCCTATTACAGCAGCCCAATGATATTAGTTTTTTTTTCAGCTAGTTTGAAGCTGTAAGATCAACGATTGTTTCCGTTGCACATGCACGGACTACAGCTTTCATACCTTTTTTCATTGTTGTAACAGAATTGTAGTTTACACTTTTTCCTACAACTGTCTTCTTTGTATTCACAATATTGAAAGTGTGAGCTCCTTTTTTAGAAACTTTTGTTTCAATCCATTTATCGTTAGTACAGTTTTTCTGAACAGTAGTAATACATTTTTTTACTGCTGCTTTGTTTGTACATGGCTCGCTAGTTAATACTACCTGGCCATTACGGGACTTAAGATTAAAGTAGAACTTTTTGTTCCGATTGTTCTTGAAAATTTCAAATTTCATAGTGGTAAAATTTAAGAGTAATTAAATAAATGCACTATACATACGAATTTATTTAATATAATGATTCGTTTTTGTTTCAATATGTTTGAACTAAATTACAATGGACAAATAATTTTTTATGGAGAGCGTTTGTTTATTGTAATTAGACTTAAGCTTATTAATTTGAAAATGCTTCGATCTTTGCTAATAGCTCTTTATCTACATTTCTATATCCAATAACTTTTGCCAGTTTTTGGCGTAAGATTGATTGGTTTTCTAGATTTTAAGAAAATTTACTATTTTAAAGGAGAATAAAGAAGCAGAGAATGTGTAATTCCCGTTATGGGAAAAAAATACTATTTTGGGATGTAGTTAGTTTTGAACAAATGTTTAAAATACTGATAACTAGTATTTTATGTTTTGGCACGAAATTTATAGTATACGTAGAGTACAAAGTCATATGCTATTAAATTTAAAATCAGTTTTAGTTTTATATAGATACTTCTAAAACCGACTTAATTGAGAGAATAAGAATAAAAAATCATCATATGATGATTTTTTTAAATTTAAGAGACATAACTTTTGCTTTCTCTTTAGAATGTATCTGATTTATTTATCTAAGGTTAATAGAATTTTACTTTAGAAAATTAAAGGGAGTTTATTAAATTAAGTCAGAAGATACGCATTCAAAAGAAATTGATCCCTTGGCTGCTGTTAACACAGCACTAAGGTGATCTTAAAAAAAATAATATCAGTTTTTACTGATCAAGAATAGCTTTGGGGAAATGAAAGCCACTTATTTATGAATTTCATAAATGGTGGCTTTTCTTATTTTATGGACTGGGTGTATTTCGTAATGAAAGCTACAATGAAAATCCCCTGAATAAACACATGTTATTCAGGGGGTTTTTTGTTGACTTTAATTTATCAAGAGTTAGTCTATAGTTGTAGTGTTTTTGCTTTGACGAGCGCAAGTGCTTTTTCGAGTTGATTAGCCTCCGTTAGGTTTGAATTGTCTATTTCAATAGCGTCAGCTGCTTTTTTAAGCGGACTATCTGCTCTGGTAGAATCAATGTGATCTCGCCGAAGGAGATTATCTTTGACCTCTTTCATGGTGACTTTTTGCCCTTTGGCGATTAATTCATCATACCTTCTTTGAGTACGGATGTCTGGTGAAGCAGTTAAAAATATTTTTAATTCTGCATCCTTAAATACTACGGTTCCAATATCCCGGCCATCCATAACAATTCCTTTTTCTTTACCTAAATCTCTCTGCTCCTTAACGACTTTTGTTCTAACAATAGATATGGTTGCAACTGGACTAACGAATTCAGAAACCTCCATAGATCGAATTTTATCTTCGACATTTGTATTATTTAGAAAAGTAGTATTCTTTCCGGCAATATTTTTAAAAGTAATATCAATATCTAAAAGCGCAAGTTTAACCGCTTCTGCGTCTTTTATGTCTACTTCATTTTGAATAAAATACAAAGTCACTGCTCTGTACATAGCACCTGAGTCTACATATACATAACCAAGTGTTTTGGCTAAAGCTTTCGCTAAAGTGCTTTTCCCGCAAGAGGAATGTCCATCTATTGCAATTGTAATCCGTTCCAATATATATGTTTGTCTAATGATCAAAAAAAAACTGCGCTGAGTAAAATTACTCAGCGCAGTTTAATTCTCCTAAAAAGAAGGGATTTTCTTTATGAATTATTTTAATCGACTCAAAATAAGATTCCAAAGTTTTTCATAAGGAATGACCTCAGATTCGTCAATTAGACCTCTATAAGAGAAAGGAGTATCAATTAGTCTTTGATAATATTTTTCAACATTACTAAGGTTTTCAATCTGATAATCCGATTTTACTAGTTGTTGCAATAAACGAATAAACTGAATAGCTCTGTAGTATTCCTCTTTTTTTAATTGACGATTTGCATAACTTTTTAATCGTTCAATTCGCTCCGTTACATTTGAATAACTTTTCTTCTCTAAGAAAAACAAAACTTGAGCAACAACAAGAAGAACGGTGAAAATTCTTTGATCTTTTGGATAAAGAATTGGATCGTTTAAGAATCTGGACAAACGGAAAGTCTTCTTCCGTTGAGTCAATAAAATTGGATTTACAGTACCTTGACTTTCGATGATATAGTTTAAGTAGATATCATAAATCTTCCACTTTTCACGAGTTGTTGCGGTTAATTTTTTAAATTTATTATTCTCCGTTGCTTCATTATAAATCGCAATAGCATTAATGTAATTGTCAGTATGGATCGCAAGAAGGATATAATATTCCATAAAATTGAACCAAGTGTCACTACCTTGAGGGAAGGATTGAAGACATTTCTCCGCATTGGTTTTACCATTTTTCCAATCTTTCAGGTGTAGATAAGCTGACATCTTTTTAAGTTGGAAAGTTGCAAGTTTATCATCCTGATAATAGATCGGGTTTTCCTCAATGTAATTCTCTGCTTTATTACAAACTTCCAGCATCGCCTGGAAATCATGCAACATCTCATAACGATAAGCCCAAACTAAGTACATATTGTAAATAACAATAGGGGAGTCGTAGATTTCAGAAAGACCGACAAGTGCATCACAGTAAGTATCAATTTTTTCACGAAGGTCTTCATTTTTTGAAGGCGGCTTCAAGTAATTCATAATCACTCGCTGATACAATTCTTCTGAGCGAATCTCAGCGTCAAGCACATTCTGATATTGCTTACTATATTGATCGCATTGTTCATAATTCTTTTCATCGCCAACTTCTGCAGAGTATTTTCGAAGAATTCTACTACAATTCACAATGACATCCGCAAATTTGAATTTTAAAGCAATCGTTAAAATTTGCTTTGCTAGAGAAGCTGCGGTAAAATCTGCCCCATTCGATAAGAGGATTTTTACCAAAGTCCAATCCTTATTTACGCTATAATAAGCTCGGTTGTAACTTGATGTAGAAGGTAAATTGATATCCAAAAAGAAAAGCGTATTCAATAATCTCTTTCTAAATCTGGATTTTAATTGGCGATATTTATCATCTGTAGGGCTACAGCTGTATAAAAAAGATGCTGCATCTCTGTCATTTTTAAATTTATTAGCCATCAATGCCTCGTAGAATTCATTGAATTTACTATTCTTGTGTTTTAAGGAGTGATCATCAAAGATCTCTATCTTTCGAACTTTCTTCTTCGTTACAATTTTGGCTATCTCTATTAAGTTCTTCATTCAATTTTCATTTTAGTTCTTAGTCACACTAAGATACCATTTTTTGTTTCTTTTAAAAACTGGTGTCACAGAATTAATATTAAGAAATACGGAGTTTTTTGATGAAAGTTGCCGTTTGTAACAGAGCAAATCATTAAATATTTACATTATAAATATTTTGAAAGTATATAATACTAGATTAGAACGATTTGTGAATTTTTCAGGTTGATTTCTTTAGAGACTAGAATAAAAGAAGATTTTAAAAAAAAGAATAAGAGATAAATACAGGAAATTAGTTGTCATGAATAAGCCAACTTAAATTTATTGACTTACCGGATTTGTGACTTTAATAGTTGAAAAGAAAAATCAGAATAGTAGGCTTTGAATGAAGATGATTTGATTAATAAGACAGGGTGCCGGAGAGGACGGTTTCTGTATATTTTAGAAAAAGAAAAAGGCTTTGCACCAAAGCGCAAAACCTTCTATTTTTTTTGAGTGAATAGAATTTAAGCTTAATAAGCTCAATTTCAGTCCATCGTTTAATTAATATTCATCTTCATTGAAGAAGAAATCATCTTTACGTGGATAATCTGGCCAGATATCCTCAATGCTCTCATAAACCTCTCCCTCGTCTTCCATCATTTGGAGATTTTCAATCACTTCTAGCGGTGCACCAGAACGAATAGAATAATCAATCAATTCATCCCGTGTTGCAGGCCATGGGGCTTCTTCTAAATGTGAGGCTAATTCAAGAGTCCAATACATACCAAGTTTGTCATTAAAATATAAAAAAATGTAATTATAAAAATGTAGACAATTGCCTACAATTTCGTGCAAATGTAATAAACAAAATCTACAGACGCAACAAGATTTTTCTAATAAAGCATTTTAACCATTTTTATGCCAAAATGTTCTGTCATTTTTGAAAAAATAAACATTATAATGGTTTGATTTTTAATACTTTATGGAAAGGGTGAGCTTGATGTTCTGTTGTATTACTTTGTTTAAAAAATTATTTGGGGTATCCTCCTAAAACTTCAAATGAGATATTTTCATAACCGTTTGGAGGTACTCCTATTATATTAGACCCAACGGGGCCTGTCGGGTCACAGATATAATATTTCATTTCATTAAAATAAAAAGCCTTTCCTTGAATTTCATCAGATGAAACGGCAATGGTCAGGTGGTCTGGGTATGCGATAATCAACATTGGTAAATCTAGTATTTCTTTTACTAGGTAATAAAACAATGCAGATCGATCTTCGCAGTCCGAATATTTATAATGGAAAAGCTCTTCAGCAATCATTGGCTTGCTACGGCCAAATATTTCTTTGTCATCTTTGTATTCAAATCCAGTTCGAGTAAAAGCAACAAGAATACTAAGCGCTTCAGAGGTTGGTTTGTCTTTTACCATAAATTTGAGCTTAGGAATCAAGGAGCTATAAGTCACCTCTGACATTGGAATATTGAAATATTCTTGCTCTGCAATGGCTGGATAGTTCTTCATTATCTCAAATAAGGTCGCATCCATACTGAATGTGATCTTAAATGGGCGTTCTTTTATTTTAAAAAGCACTTCCCTTGGTTGGACGACCGGAGGGAGTTTTGGAAGTTTTTCCATTTTAAATGAAAAAGGGCTTCCAGCTGTACCTGGACGAAAAAGCAATAATTTTAATTGAGTAGGACTTTTCTTGTTCGTATTGATACTCGAAAGATTGATGAATTTCCTGTTTTGATCTTGAATCATTGGCGTTTCAAAAATATCCTCTTCTGACCAAACATAGATATAAATGTCATTATCAAGATAGGAAAGACGGGTGTCGTATCCGGCTTTTGTTAATAAAAACCACAAGGTTACTCCTTTTTTTAAAGGACCTTCCCTCAGTAATATTTTGTCAATTGTAGCGTCTAGAAGCTCATAATACAACCAATCATTGAGATTATGAGAGTTTTTAAAATCGGCAAGATAGTCTAGGAAAGATTGATAAGGAGTTTCTTCAAGGCGTTTGTAGTAATCCATCAGGCCAATCTCTTCAGCCATAAGTAATCCGGGAAGCACGATTTCAGAAGGATATTCAATAGTTAGTTTTTGAGAGTAGAAATCAAGATCTACTGTCTTCGTTGAGCTAAATGCACTAAGATTCCAACAGCAAAAACATACAATTAACAAATACTTCAACTTAATATTGGTTTTAATTTTCAGGTAAATGGATATTTTTAAAACGCAAAAAGCGTACCCTAGATAAGATACGCTTTTATGCAATTAATTATTATGTCTTTAACTTTTTAAGTCGAAATTATATGATGAGCATCGCATCACCATAACTGAAAAAGCGATATTTCTCTTTAATAGCCTTTTGATAAGCATCCATAATCAAGTCATGGCCACCAAATGCACAAACCATGATCATTAAACTAGATTTTGGTAAGTGGAAATTGGTAATCATTGAATTAGCAATATTGAAGTCAAAAGGAGGATAGATGAACTTATTAGTCCAACCTTCCGCAACTTTTAATGTATTCTCAGCAGAAACGGCAGATTCAATAGATCGCATTGAAGTCGTTCCTACTGCACAAATTCGACTTTTTCTTTTCATTGCAGCATTGACTTTTGTTGTCGCATCTTCCGCAATCTTAAAATATTCAGCATCCATCTTGTGCTTAGAAAGATCTTCAACGTCGATATTTCTAAAAGTACCTAAACCAACATGAAGGGTGATTTCTGCAAAATCAACACCTTTTAGCTCTAGACGTTTCATCAACTCTAAACTAAAGTGTAATCCCGCAGTTGGAGCTGCAACAGCACCCAATTCTTTTGCATAGATGGTTTGGTAACGTTCTCTGTCGATCGCTTCTACAGGACGGTCAATGTATTTTGGAAGAGGTGTATTTCCTAGATTTCCAAGCTCTGCCTGAAATTCTTCATCCGTTCCATCATATAAAAATCGAATCGTACGTCCTCTTGACGTTGTATTGTCAACCACCTCAGCAACAAGGATGTCATGCCCTTCTTTATCGCTAAAGTATAGTTTGTTACCAACCCGAATTTTTCTTGCTGGATCAACTAATACATCCCAAAGTCTTGCTTCAGGATTTAATTCCCGAAGTAAAAAGACTTCAATGCTAGCGCCAGTTTTCTCTTTTTTACCATATAATCGAGCTGGGAAAACTTTGGTATTATTAAAGATCATGCAGTCTTCCTCATTGAAGTATTCAAGAATATCTTTGAAAACTTTTTCCTCGATTTCTCCTGTTGCACGATTCACAACCATCAGTCGACTTTCGTCTCTGTGCTCGGTTGGATATTTAGATATTAGCTTTTCAGGAAGTTCAAAATTAAACTGTGATAGTTTCGTCCGCATTGTATTTAATAGATTTTTTTTTAAAAAGACCTGCAAAGATACTAAATTCCAGATAGAAAAG